>NZ_CEYAEZ010000012.1:0-52389 GCF_982781345.1 Desulfovulcanus sp. | reverse complement strand
TCAAGGAATGATTTTTAAAATTTTCTTATTTTTACATTTAACACATTGATTTTGTTTTATTTATTATGAAATCAAACTGGTTAACTTTCCCATGAAAGTTAGCAAGTTAATTATTTAGAGAGAGAATTAACTTCGCTAATAAAAAAGGCCAGGTAAGAATACCTGACCTAGAAAAGAGACTATTGTCTTGCTAAGGAAACTTCAATTCTCTATTAAGTCTCTTGATAAATCTTCAGCTAGTCCAATTAGTTCTTTAGCTTTTGTGATTAAGTCTTTTATTCTTCCTTCAACTCCTTTATCTTGAATGTTCTCCCATTCTTTATAAAATACCTTAGACTCATTTTCTTCAAGGTAAAAATGAACATCTTGCCAGATTTCTAACTCTTTACCTTCTATTCTAAGAAGTAAATCAACCATAGAAAATACCTCCATTTAGTTAATGTTATTGAATTAACTTTAAAGAATGGTAAAGTACACTATGGATTTAGTTTAAACTACTTTTTTTAGATTTAGTCAAGGATTTAATTTAATGAATAGTTAAACACTAGCGTCTAACTAATCAAAAAAAATAGATTAAGAATAAAAGAGATAAAGATTTTTATTACTAGCTCTTTTATTGTTGCACATCCTTTCTTTGAGAAACTTCGTTTCGGTATGATGATTGACAATAAAAAGGAAGGGCTTTAGTATCTTTTAAAATAGAGTTAAAGACTTGCCTTAGCTTATAAGGTAAAAGGTAAGGGGCAAGGGGGGGGAAAAGTTACAGGCGAAGGAATAGCTTAATGGTGTCTCAAATTTTTGTACCAAAAAAAATAGAGCAAAGATAATCATAAGGAAACAAAGGAGGGAATAAAAATGAAAATCTTTACTAACAACAAAGAGATAAATAAAAATAGAGACTCCGTTCCGATTAAGAAAATAAAAATAGAAATAGAGTTTACAACAAAATTAGCCTTGTTTCTTATCGGCATATCATTAAGCGTTCTTTCAGTTCTTTATTGTATTAATTTATTTGTAATCAACCGTTATCAAATTTCATCTAATTTTCCTTCTCTTTTATACGATAAGATTAGCCGAGAATTTTATCTCAATTACGGAGAGATTACTGGGTGGGAGTGGCAGAGCTTAAAAAATATAGCATCACGATACAATCAACCCAAAAACAGTCTAGAAAAAACTAGTAAAGAAATTGAAGAGAAATTACTCAACCTTCTCTGTGCTGAAAAAGTAGAGAAATTTAAAAAGCTAGCCTTAGAATATAAAAAACACAAAATAAGTAAAGAAAAATTCCTTGAGAAAGCTAAAGAAATTATGGGAAAAGAAAAGAAATAAAGAAATCAGTTTACATCACTAAATTTAATGAAGTACATTTTAACACCTTGTTTAAGAAGATTTATTTCTTCATAAGGTATTACTAATCCCCAAAAAAAGTGTTACAAATTTTTTAGAAAACTAGCTTAAATGGTGTTACAAAACAAAAATAGTAATACAAAAAAAGGATAAACTACTCCATTAAGCAACAGCTTTGAAGTAATTTATCCCTTATGGAAGAATGATGGAAAGGAAGGAAGCTAATTAGGAATAATTGCTAATAAGAGATAAAAAAAGAAGGGGGACTAAGAAGGATAAAGAAAGGGAAGAGATAGAAAAAATAATTTTTAACGAGACTAAGCCTCTCTTTATAGAGAAACGAAGCTTTCTTAATAAACATAAAACCCCCCTTTTTTGCTTCTATTTTGCTTCAAAATCTACTTAGATGACCGAAACTATAGGTTAATCCATTTTCGAGCATTCTAGAACAAAAACTCGCTTGTCCATAGGCTTAAATTTATGATTTTGAGCAATTGCTCTTCTCTTTTCCCGTGTCTCTTTACTTATATTTGGATTTGTGCCCAGTCTGAACAACCATAAGAAACATGGCTCATTATCAAGATAAGGTTCATTGCCTTGGCACTCTTTAACTTCTTTGGCACTGCCTAAGCAATCAAGACAATAATTGTGGATAGCCTTTAGTGTCCGTCTATCTGTACCAGGTTCAATACGACCTAAACGATAAGGAAAGAGTGAACAATCTTGATTTTGACATTCTTCTACAAATTTATAACTACCGCCCATACAACTTAAACACTGCTTCCTGATTGCTTGTAATGGAGTAAGTCTTTTCATGTTGTCTCCCCCTTTGTTTTTTATAGTTTTATCTTTTTAGTAATATATCTTTAACTCCCCCCTTTCTTTTTAACAGTAGAATAAAATAATAAATAATAAAAAAAGGCTCAAAGAACAAAATAAAAAACTTCATTCTTTGAGCCTATATAAGGGGGAGTATATTTTAATTTCTATCTATTAAGAAAGAGAAAGATGTTTCTCTTTAGCGAGACAAAACCTCTCTTTATTCTTGATTATCGCAATATCCTTCACGATTACAAAAATATTTTTCAGTCGTATAGCCAATCCATTTAAGATTGCTGGCTCTGTTATCTGACCTATCACAATTCTTATGGATAACAATAGGAAGGTTTTTCGGATTGGGAACAAAATATTCAGCAACCAACCTGTGAATAGGATAAGTTTCACGTGGTTTCCCTTTAGCTACAAAGGAAACAATCTTTTTACAGTTTAATATTTTTTCTTTACCTTTGTGGAAGCTCTTAATTCTTCCAAAATTTGAAATTTTATAAAGACCCTCATAGCCTTTAACGTCTTTCCAAACTTCTTGTTCTGCCATAATTCTCCTTTAATGATGATTTTCCTTCTTAGTTAGGTATTTTTGTAAAGACCATCACTAAGGATAGAATTAAGAAACTTATTCTAAATCCTTTTTTAGGTTAGTTTTTAAAGAATTCTATTTCATAGGTCTTTTTAAAATACATTTTAAAGTTTATTTTTAGTATTATCTTCTTCTTGGTGTATTATCTTCTTTTTTAAGAAAACTTTCTTGGTATTCTTTTCTGGTATATATTTAATTATATATTTATAATAATATTTATAATAAGTGTTTTCCTTTCCTTTTTTTTGGATTCTTTCTTCTTCTCCCTTCCCTACAGTGCGGGTATTAACTAACCCTTCGAATTCATTAATAAATTTCAGTCCACAAAGAACCCTTCTTTAGATTAGGATTTGCACCAACAAAATGTTTTATAACTATCTGTAATTATTTATATAATTGTTTTTTTGTTAGTATTTCTTTTTCTACCTAAGATGAAACTTAAAACTCCCATCAAAGGAACTTTGTCTTTCTCAGGGAAAAGATAAGAAAGTAAAGAATATTCTCAGGTTGTAATTGAGTTAAATCTTTCCCTTTTCTCTAATGGTGCGACCTAAACTCCCGTCAAAAGTCCCGTCACCTAAATTTCATAGTTTTTATTTTTGGGTTGTAACTTATTGAAATTTTTGGCCCGCCCTGCACGATTCGAACGTGCGACCTACGGATTCGAAGTCCGGCGATAATCATTTAAATTTAATTATTTCACTAGGTTATGAATATAAAAAGGTAGGGATTTAAGAAGGACTAGCATCAGTATTCATGTCAGTTTTACCGTCAGATATACATCAGGTAGTCTTAAAGAAAAGGGAAAGGACAGATTGACAAGCCTTTTAGTTGAACATAAAATTTTATACAAATTTTTAACACAACAAAAGTGATGAGCTTGAAATTAGTGTAATTTTTCTAATTAGTTGTTGATTTGAAGCGAAAAGTATTAAAGTGGTCGTAACGGGGGCGACTCGAAATCGCTTTGTCCTGTGAAGGCAGGGCACGTGGGTTCGAATCCCACCCTCTCCGCCAATTTTTACTTTGTATGGCCAGGAAACAAAACAAATCCAGTCAGCCTAGCACCTCACCTAGGCTTCACTATCTTTTTGCGTCTTCCTAGCCACAACTTTGGCTAAAATAGCCTGCAGCTCTTCTATCTTAAAGGGTTTGGTCAAAAAGTAATCTATACCACTTTCAAAACACTTCTTCTTGTAGTTCTCAAAGGCGTGACCAGTCATAGCTATAATAGGAATATTAATCTCTTTTTGGCGAAGTTTTCGTGCACACGTTAATCCATCAACACCAGGCATTTCCAGGTCTAAAATCAAAACATCAAATCTCTTTTCATCCTGCTCAATCAGATCCAAAACGTTTTGCCCGTTGCTAACGCATAATACTTCCTGCACTCCTAAAATATTTAAAACATCTTCCATTACTTCCAAATTCTCTTGACTATCATCAGCCACTAAAACACGCATTTTGCTGAATCCTGCTCCTTCAATTTTCCGGGTTTCGGTCCAATCCTTTTCTCTTTTGCCTAGTTGCATAGGCAAAACAAACCAAAAAGTACTCCCCTTCCCCTCTTTACTCAAACAATGCAGACCATCACCACCCATTCTTTTGACCAATTCATTGGCAATGGTCAGGCCCAGACCAGTCCCACCATATTCTCGGTTTAAACCTTGGTAGGCCTGGACAAAAGGAGAAAAAATATCATTAATCTTATCCTCGGGAATTCCCACTCCCGTATCCTGAACGGAAAATCGAACAAGAACCTCGTTATTATCCCCAACCTTTTTGTCCTTACCTGAAACTGAGAATTTGACTTCTCCTTTGGAGGTAAATTTTATGGCATTTGATAAAAGATTCATCAAAACTTGTTTCAAACGCGTCTCGTCGAAAAGCATCCACTGGGGTATGGCAGGATCTATATCTTTTAGAAATCTTAACCCCTTATTTTCAGCTTGATGATGATAAATCTCGGCCAGATCATTGATTAACTGATGTAGATTATTATTTTCAAGTTTGATCTCTAAACCGTCAGCTTCCATTTTAGCGACATCTAAAATATCATTGATAATCCTCAGCAAATCTTGTGATGCATTTTTTATCATGCGTACGTATTTTTTCTGTTCCAAACTTAATTCAGATCTTTCTAATAACTGGGCTACTCCCATAACAGCATTAATTGGAGAACGAATCTCATGGCTAACATTAGCCAAAAAAACATCCTTCATCTTGCTAGCTTTCTCTGCCCTGTCTATAGCCTCGTTTAAACTCTTCACCATTTGTTTAAAATTAAAATATAAAATATGAATCTCATCATGTGAAGAATAAAAATTGTCTATACTATACCAATCAATATTTTTACCTTCTTTAATTTCTTGTGATATTCTGGAAAGTTGAGCAATTGGTTTAAATAACTTTTTCTGAAGAGATCTGAGACTAAAAATTAACAAAACAATTAAAAACAATGAACCCATAATAAAAATTTCTAATAATCGATTTAATGGAATTCTGATCTTCTTAATTTCCTGTAGAATCAATCCTACTAAATGAGCTCCTTTATATTTAAAATTAAATTTTTTAAAAGCATAATTCTTATTTTCCTTTTCTAAAAAATAAAAAATATCAAAAGAATACCTAGACACTTTATTACTATCTTCTAAACTGATTGAATTGATATATTCTCTTATCCAGCTCGAACATAATATTACCTCGTTATCTAAACCAAAAGCAAGGCCATGCTCTCTGCTTCTAGATAATTTTTCAATCCTACCTATTCTTGGAAAATGAGTATAGGCAACCAAATAACCAACAATGTTGTTATCAAAAACTACTGGTTTGGTTACCAAAGCGAGAATCTTATTTTTAAGATTGACAATTCTTATTGACTCATTTTTATTTAACTCTAGATGAAATTCCCTATTTAAAGTAGAAAATCTTTCTTTTCCGTTTATATCATATATAACCAATCCCAAAACTTTAGTGTTAGCGATTAAATCTTTAAAATAATTTCTGCCATAATCAGGTAAATCCAATTTCATAACAACTTTCAAGACATTGTCTTTAGTTAACTGCTCTACTTTCTCTTCAAAAGAAATCAGTTCTGTCCACAATACTTCATTAACATATTTTATATCATTCTCTAAGCTTTGCTCAACATATATATTTAATATTTTCTTATAACTATATACAAAAATAAAATTATAAACCAAACCTAAAAAAATTAACACTAAAAAAGGCAAAAAAATTTTTACCTTTAATGATTCTTTAGGATTAAAATTCATGTCTGCAAGCCTAACAATAACTTATATTTTTTAATTCAAGGCAATAAAGCAATATCTTCATATATTACATCTCCTGCTAGTAAAATTTCTTTAGGAATTCCTATCTTTAGCATCCTGGCTCTAGCCCGATTAAAAACTATCGCATACTCCCTGGCATCTTCAATGGATAAATCACCAGCCTTCTTCCCCTGTAAAATATAAAGCACTTTTTCTCCTGCCTGCATACCCATCTGACAAAAATCTACGGCAGCTCCGCCAAACAGGCCCAAACTGCAAAAATAGTAATTTACAGCTAGCTCTGGCAACTTTGAATGCTCAATCGTCCACTTGAAAATCTCTTTAAATGTCACCTGACCCTGGGCACTGGGTAAAGATAGGGCCACAGGATAAAGAGCATCAGCTAAACGTTGCTTGTTTATCTTCAATACCAAATTTTGGTATTCTTCATAGGATTTCACTTGAATGGTTTTCCAGTCGACATCAATATTTTTTGTTTCCAATGCAATCTGCTTCTTTATGGCATTGCCAGTAATTGTAGAATCAACAATAGCAATGAGCCTTTTCACCCTCGGACAAATACTTTGTAGTACATTGACCGATTTCTGGATATACAATTTTTCATAAACCCCGGTTACATTATAACCTGGTCTGGCTCGCGTAAGCATGAAATCTCTTTGTCGATCATAGTCTTCAGGCTGACCATTTAGCCCGGTAAACACCACGGAAATGTGAGGATCTCCCACAAGTTTCAATCCCACATAAGCAAAGGCTGCATCATCAAAAGTAACCACCACATTTGGCTCATTTTTGGCTATGACTTCCAGAGCCTTTTGAGCCTGCATTATGATCTGTTCTCTGGTGGTGTAAGTAGCTTTGGTATCCATATAAAAGTTTATAATCTGCATTTGATCATAAAGCTGCGATCTTCTTAATACCTTTAGCACTCCTTCATACTGTGGCCTTCCGCACACATCGTCGCTAGCATAACTATGCACTAAAACCAGGTTAAATTTTTTCTGCGCTGCCCATAGGTTAGATAGACAAAATATCTGTATACTCAAAAGATAAAGGATCAGCTTGATATACATAACCTCACCCGTTTAAACTTTTTTTAAAAGAATTATTAATTAGCTTATTTTTTTATAGTATTCCTTAAAAAGAAAGAACTGGTGGGTCAAGTAGGATACAAACAAAAAAAGACAAAAAAGAAGCCCAGGAGCACCGTTGGTGATTGAGCCGGATTTTTTAATAGGCATTTCAAACTAACTTTTCTTAGCCTATTAGATCCTATGTCAATCTACCGACAACTTTATCCTGGGCAGGAAGGCGTGAATTTGCAATGAAAGTGTTCTGATATTTAATTGTCAAGGTTCAATGCCCACATGCTTAGCCTTTCTTAAACCATGTTTGTTTAATTATCCCCTCTTACTCACATAATGACTATGGATTGGCGTCACTTTTGTAGCCTTTTTATAGCCTGAAAACCTTTTGCTTTCTCCTTTTACTCTGATTAACTCTTTTTGCAAAGTAGCGTGAAGCCCTCGGGCTGCTGCCATTACCTGGCCTTGGAGTTTTTGCAATTGTTTTAATTTTTGTAAAAATTCATCCTGTGAAAAACTATCCTTTTGGGCAAAAAAACGCTCCAACACCTCCCCTCTTTTCTGGGCCAATTCTTGAGCTTGCTCCACATTTTCGTCTTGAAGAGAGGAGATTTCTTCCTGACTTAACCAAATCGCCTGTTCAAAATATTCATTTGCCTTATTCATTATATTATGCCTTAGCAATTTTTTTGATTTCATCTTGCAAATAAGCAACTATCTTCTTCCATTCTTCCACTAAAGGCAAAAATTCATATTCGATTAAATCAGATAGCAGTATCCAATCTTCATTTTCCTGTACTTCCATCATTTCAGAAAAAAGCTCGGAAAGCTTGTCTAAGGAGCTTTGAAATTCAGGAATATCCTGCAACCTAAACTCAGCGCGTAACACTCCAACCATGCCCAAAAAATCCCTGGTCACTTCCAGTAAATCCTGGTACATGTCCAGAGCTTCCATGTCGTCAGCCTGACGAAAAAGACTGGCAATTTCACGACCACCCTTACCCATAAGATTAATCACCTTATATAATTCGCGAGTAATATTCACGGCCATCTCACTTATGGGCACAGTCTTGATTTCTACCTTTTCAATTTCCTCTGCGCCTACATCCTCAGCTTGATGAGGATAAATTTCTGAAAAAGCTTCATCATTGACTAAAACATCTGTGACAATGCGATCATTCATCTGTTCATCTTCCATGAGCTTAACCAATAAATCTTCCAGATTATCAAAATTTTTCACGCTTAAGTCACTTCTTTGGCCATCAATTATAATCATTTTTCCCCTCCTGGCTTAACAATGGTATTTTCTTAAATTTAATTCAATTTACGTGCCACGATCAACAGAAAAAAAGTTAAACATGCTCGTTAAAAGAGTGGAGTAATTAGAACAAAGGCGGACAAACGCATCAAGATTCTGGCCTGCTTCCTGGGACTGATAGGTCCAGAGCAAACCAAGTACAGAAAAATATCTATTTTTTTCAAATAATTGTCCAAGTCTCTGCCAGGTCTGCATAAATTTATGCTGTAAAGTCTTTACCCGCCTTTGCTGTAATACTCTGGCCTGCTGAACCAGTAATTCAAGAAGCGAGTTTATCTTTACAATGTCTTCAATCAATTTCTGTCCAAATTCAAAGCCAGGAAAATTTTTTCTATCCGGAGACAAACAAGGTCTATTATCCAAAAAAGAAGCATAAAAGTAACGCTGCAAATACATCCATTTGACTCTATCCGGCACATCATCTCCAAGTTGTTCGAGCCCCATAAAGTGACTTTCCTTTATGGTTTTCCAGGCCAAAACCCTTGATTCTAAAATTTTAGGCCAAGACTTCGTATTTAAAAAACTTTCGATAGCCTTGAACACAACCTCCGGGTCAATAGTTTTCCTGCATTTAAATTCATGCTCACACACCTGATCGAAAGAGCAGGGATGACAGGAAACTTTCGGCTCCAAACATAGGCTGTTTTCTAAATAAGGCCCGGTATCCCAGGGCTGGGCAGTAGCCAGGAAAAAAGCCACGATAGGAACACTCAAACCTGCTGCCAGATGCATAGTTCCGGTATCATTGGTGACCAACAGTTTACACTGCCGCAAATATCCGGCCAGATGCACAAGGTCTGTCTGACCAATTAGATCAATATACGGCCCGGAGCTCATTTGTTTAAACCGATTAGCAAGGCCCTTCTCTGACCCAGCCCCAAAAAGGACGGGACAAAGCTTTAATCCAGGCCACAACAACTCTGCCAGGCGGACAAAATGGGCAACGGGCCATCGCCGCTTGTCATCACTGGCTCCCAGTTGAAAACCAATAAACCCCTTGGCCCCTTCAGGGGCCAGACCATTCAAGTTTCGTTGACATTTTTTAACTATTCCAGGCTCTGGGTCTTTGAGCTTGAAAAAAATATCTCCTGGCTCAAGTTCTGCGGCGCGAACCTGAATATCCACAAGATTAAATGGACTGCACCCTCTGGCTTTTGAGGATGCCTGTAAAAAAGCTGCCCAGTTATTGGAGTAATAGCCAAAACCAAGTTCATCCAGACCAAAACCAACGCTTCGGCTGCGTTCGTCACTTACGCTAATTTTTACACCAGAAAATAAACGTGAAAGCAGACGGGCGCTTATGGAGGGTGTCAAATTAACAACCAGGCTAATTGGTAAATTATCAACGATATTTCTTACCCACAAATGAAGTTCTTTAAGGGCCTGGGGCCATGAATTATCAAGCAGGGCCAGTAGCTTGGCCCCGGGCAGGGGGAAAACATGATCCACATCCCGAAGCAGGCAGGCTGCACCGGCAAAATTTTCCAGACAGACCAGAGCGACATCATATCCCTTTTTCTTGTAACCACTAAAAACAGGCTGGGTCTGTAAAAGATCCCCAAATCGCGTCAAATTTATGACCAAAACATTTTTATTATTGCTCATCTGAATTCTGAGTCCTGAGTTTTAAAAAGACGAGATGAGCCAATCTCGCCTTTTACCCTACCTCTTAATATTTTAACCTTTTTTGCCCGTAAACAGCCTGTCCCAAAGAAATACAAGCATCATTTGGTGGAACCTGTCTATGCACAAGAGGCTTTAGTCCTTGCCTTTTTAGCATCTCTGGCAGTTCCCTGTGCAGGGTCAAATTTTGCATAACCCCGCCACTTAAGGCTACATGCTTAATGCCTGTCCTGGCACTTGCCTTCTTTGCCCAGCTACATAAACCATGCATAAGTCCCAGGTGAAACCTGCGGCTTATCCGACCCTTGTCCAACCCTTTTTCCATATCATCAACAATTTGGGCCATAAATTCTACGGTATCAAACACTAAAAGACCATTTTTCTCTTTTATTTTTACCTCATAAAAATCTTTCTCAGAAAAATCCTGCACCCTCTCCAAAAGAATAGCGGCCTGTCCTTCATAGTCTATTTTTAACTTAAGACCCAAAAGGGCTGCCACCGCATCAAAAAGCCGGCCGCAACTGGAAGATTTCGGACAATTGATATCTTTTGAGAGCATTTGAATGACAATTTGATCCGCCTTTGCAAAACTCTTCAGCCATAGCAATTTTCCCTTGCTTTCATCGATCCCTAATGAATAGAGAAAACTGCGGGCTATGCGCCACGGCTCATGGATAGCCATTTCTCCGCCGGGCAAGGAAATTGGGCTGAAGCAACCAAGCCTGGCATGGGAAAGTCGAACATTATCAATCAGAAGAAGCTCACCACCCCATAAAGTACCGTCCTCGCCATACCCTGTCCCGTCAAGAGCCAGCCCAAGACAAGGACCTGAAAACTTATTTTCTGCCAGGACTGCATGAATATGGGCAAAGTGATGTTGCAAACTATATACCGGCAAGCCATGCTCACGTGCATATTTGGTGCTTAAATAATCGGGATGCAGGTCACAAACTATGGCTTTTGGACTTACCTGGAGAATTTTTTGCCAGTGCGCAATGCTCTCCAGGAAAAATTCATAGGTCTCCAGGTTCTTTAAATCGCCAATGTGCTGGGAAACAAAGGCCTGGTTTTCCTTGGTTAGACAAATGGTGTTTTTAAGTTCGGGGCCAACTCCAAGGACTGTCTCTCCATCGGAAGCCAAAAAAACAGGCGATGGAGTATATCCCCTGGCCCTGCGGAAAAAAAGCCTTTTACCCTCACTAGTGTAAACGACCGAATCATCACAGCGAACTAAAATATCTCTATTATGGACAAGAAAGTAATCGGCAATTTTTGAAAGTCTCTTTAGAGCCTCCCGGTTACCTAAAGAAATAGGCTCAGAACTGAAATTGCCCGATGTCATAACCAGGGCAGGCAACTTCTCCGCTCCAATATATTTCTGATACAAAAAAAGAAGAATACAATGAAGCGGCGTGTAGGGCAGCATGAGTCCAATATAATTGGTATCCGGGGCCAGATATGGACTTAAGGCAGTATCTGACTTTTTCTTAAGAACTACTATGGGGTGCTCCCGGCCCAGGAGGAGTTCTTCTTCATGGGTATCAATATGGGCAACTTGGCGGGCAATAGCTATGTCCGGAACCATAATCGCCAAAGGCTTGGCCGGCCTGTTTTTTCTCTGACGCAAGGAGTTTACCGCGGTATCATTTGTGGCATCACAGGCCAGGTGAAATCCGCCCAACCCCTTGATGGCCAGAACACGCCCCTGGGTCAAAAGTCTGGCTGTTTGTTCTAACGCTTCCTTCTCCCTGCTCAAGGTCTTTCCCTGCTTATCTATTAGCCAGACATGGGGCCCACACTCTGAACAGGCATTGGGCTGGGCATGAAAACGACGGTCTAAAGGATCCTCATACTCTTTCTGGCATAGAGGACACATGGGAAAGCAGGCCATTGAGGTCTTGTCTCGATCATAGGGAATAGAACGGGTAATGGTAAACCTGGGCCCACAATTGGTGCAATTGGTAAAAGGATACATGTAACGCCGGTCTTCAGGATCAAAAATTTCCTGCAGACAATCATCACAAATACATACATCCGGGCTTATCAAAACCTGATGCCCCTCACCGCCTTCGCTTTTTAAAATGACAAACCGGGTTTCGTCCTCGTGAAGGGGAATCTCCTTTCTTTCCAGATGGACAATTCTAGCCAGAGGCGGCAGCTTATGCTTCAAGGCAAATTCAAACTGGCTTAGCTGGCTATCACTACCCTGGACTTCGATAAGTACCCCGGCAGAAGTGTTCTTAACCATTCCGGTCAGATTTAAATCCATGGCCATTTTATACACAAAAGGCCTGAATCCCACGCCCTGAACCTGACCATTAACAATATATGAATTTCGCTTTAAAAGAATCTTATTTGAGTTCATTGAATCCTTTTAATGGGTTTGTTGAATCTGTTGACTTTATTGAGAAGGCTATAACATTTGCACAATTCATTCAACTTCTAAACAAGTGATATAATTACTCGTTTAAAATCATCGCGACTATAAGCGGTGCGGTGGTGGATAAACAAAAAAGGATACCATGGCACAATGGAATAGTAATGGGTCAATCTTGGTTTTGAAAACAAACCAGGGGATATGGCGGCCAGATATGGATGCAGCTGAATACAAGCTATGCGGGAAAAGGTGTAAGCCGAGGCCGAATCGGGTGTCCGGTTCGGCGATTTTTTGTATTCTGCGAAAGAAAAAGGGTAGAAACAATTCCAAGTTTCTACCCTTCCTGTAATATTGCAATATAAAATAACAATTTTTAGGTTACGGTGTTAAGCCAAGAGCAACTCTCTTCTTCTTGATTCGTTCATCAAATAGCTGAGCCGCTTTGACCGGATCAGGTTCGACTAGATAACAGGCCCCCACCAGATCTTCAAAGCCCTCAAGCACAAGGTCGGTAACAACCTTTGAACCGAGTATATTGGGTGGAAAACCAAGATGGGTATAAATTCCTGAAGCGACCGCATAGGTTGCAATGGCAGCCGCTTTTTCCGAATACCATTCCGGCGAAGAGGCTCCTACGGGAAGATCAGATATACTCACTCCCAACTCATTGGCGATGAGTGCACATGCCTGCAATATCCTGGAATTGTCCACACAGCTGCCCACATGCAGGACGGGCGGCACGCCAAGGGACCCACATATTTCCCGAATACCCGGACCGGCCTGGTCTATACTTTCAGGTAAAAGAAGGCCAACCTTGCCAAGGGCTGTGGTCACACATCCGGTTACCAGCACCAGAATATCTTTTTTAATGAGCTCCCTTGCCAGGGTGACATTAGAATAATCATGCTTGAATTTCGGATTGTTGCAGCCGACTATACCGACTATTCCCCGTATTTTTCCCGCCTTGATGGCATCAATTAACGGGGTAAAAGAACCACCAAGTGCCTCAATGAGGGCCTCGTTGGAAAAACCGGTCATAACTTCCACCGGTTCAACAGGGATATCAACCCGTGTTTGATCTCGCTGCTCAAACCGCTCAATTGCGAGTTTGACTACCTTTCTGGCCTGCTCCCTGGCATTTGACATCTCAAAGCGATAGTGGTCCGCGCCGGTAAAACGTGCCTTGTCAGCGGTCGTCACCATCTTGGTATGATAACATTTACTGACCTGAACAAGACTTGGCATGATGCACTGATAATCTACGACAATGAGTTCAACTGCACCGGTAACAATAGCAAGCTCGGTCATCAGGTGATTACCGGCCATGGGAACCCCTTGACGCATCAAAAGTTCGTTACCTGTACAACATAAGCCGGCCAGGTTGATTCCGGCAGCTCCTTTTTCTTTGGCAAGCGCAATAAGTTCAGGATCATTCACCGCCTCAAGAATTTTTTCCGAAACAATGGGATTATGTCCATGAACAAGGATATTTACCTGATCTTTTTTTAAAACACCAAGATTGACCTTTGATCTCTTTGGTTTCGGGGTGCCGAAAAGCATATCAGACACCTCGGTTGCAATCATGGAACCACCCCAGCCGTCAGCCAAACAAGTCCTGGCGCAATGCAACAGGGTGTTGAGTGCGTCATTATCGCATCCCATGTGCGTCCGGTGCATCATCTCAGCAATTTCCCTGTCAATTCCCCGCGGCGTAATACCCAATCTTTTCCAGAGTTGCCTCTGTTTTTCAGGAAGCCTGCACAGAAAAGAGAGCTCTTTTTTGCGACTGCCAAAATCGCCAAAAAATATTTCAACAAGGTCCTTGCCCACTTCCAGTACGTCCCTGTCTTCCGTGACAATGCCCAACTCATCGGCAATTCGCAACAGTTTTTGCGTATCAGTTATCGTATAATCATCGGTCTCTTTTTCGACCACAGCCTCAAGGGCCTCTATGCAGTCACGGCCGTGGTCAGAATGTCCGGCTGATCCTCCGGCAACAAACCGGCCAAAGTTGCGGGCAACGATAACATCGGCATTAGCTCCGCAGACTCCCCGTTCAGCCTTTTTACCGATGCGACAGGGGCCCATCATGCAGATTCTACAGCAAACGCCACTTTCCCCGAATTTGCAATGGGGACTCTGGGCCTGGAGCCTGTCCCATGCTGTTTCTACCCCATCCTTCTTTGCTTTCAGCAACATAGCCTGAGCATCTTTATGGATTGACATTTCTTCGACATTAAACTCTTTCTCTGCCATGGGACAACCTCCTGTTTTTATGTTATCTGCTCAATAGTGAAAGGACTGGATAAAAATAGGGAAGGAAAATAGTCAGCCTTGTGGTGAAAGACACAGATTGATTTTCTGATTTTTAAGGCCCAGCTTTTTTCTCAAATTCGCCCGGTATGTCTCGACGGTGTATTGTAAAACACCCAGCAATTCAGCTATTTCTTTGCTCAACCGTCCCTATTTTAAAGGCTAATTGAACAGGAATCAGTTTAAGGCTATAGTAGGTAGGTACATGAAACCGCCGGAGAGAGCTATTACCCTCAGCAAAGCTTCACAGACCGGGCCTGAGCTACATATCTTGCAACCGAACCTTTGCCTCCTGAATTTTCAGGGTCAAGCAAGCTAACTCGCCCTTGAACGCAGCGTATGAACCAAAAAACGCAGCCAATTTGGCGGTTAGCTTGACATAGTTGTTTAACACAAATCTTTCATTTTAATTCATGTGTCTTAATAGTCCTTATTAACTTATCAAACCAATCAATAACTGAGGATATTTCCCCTTCTGTAAACTTCCGATTAACAAGAACTTTTAATTCATGACCAGCGGATTGAAACAAACCAGTATGTTGTGCTTCTTGCCAGAGTTCTTGAGTTACAGTTTCGGATACTTCCAGTTTGCTTGAAAACCCACCTCTACCAAATAAAGCCGTATACATAGCTTGTTTAAAGACAGCCGCAGGGGGATAACCATAACATATGGGAACATGAATACCTTCCTTATCAACATTCATTGAAAAACCTTTTGTCCCCCAACGAATCAGTAAAGCATTCTCATCTGAGTAATGTAATATTTTTTGAAAAAAATCTCTGCCATTTTCGTCAAGAGACTCCAGAAAAGCCTCTTTAGTTACTATCGGTAATGAACCTGAAAAAATCTCTCTTATTTTTTTTGGTTCCTTTCCAACAACTATATTGTATGATAATAAATTCTTTTGGTCGTCGGCCTGGAAAAAAGAAAATTCAAGACAAGTAACCTGAATCCCTTTCATGCGCAAAAATGTTGCAGTCTGTCTAACTTCACTAGTTATATTTTGGCCAATAATTACTATTCGTTGATTTTTAAAAGATATTGCCTCATCTGATTTTAATTCAAAATAATCTCTATGAAATTCTGCTAAATTTAGTGACTCATCATTAAGATAATGTTGAAGAATTTTTTCTAATTGTTCTGTATCTAATTCTTCAATAAATGATGCGTATTCAAGTGCTTGTGCTAATGTCTCTCTTGGTGTTCTATCCCTTTTAAGCTCAAGAACAACAATATTTCCTTGTCTGTCTATACCAAGTAAATCAATAATACTTCCCAAATTAGTTGTTGTCTGTCTTCCGATGATTAAAAGTTTACTATTTTCAAGAATCTCATTTGGATTATTCTCAAGCCATTTTTCTAAAATGACCTCTTCATAATTTATATGAAAAGGTATGTGGGTAAATTCTTTAAATTTTCCGTCTTTTTCTATACTAAATATTCGCATTTTCAATAACTATTTCTTTTTTATGCCAAATGTCGTAAGTCGCAGATAGACCACTAAAGGTGCATCCAAGGTTCGGCACAGGCTCTTAAATGGTATTTACATACACAATTTAAACTTACTTAACCATTCAGTTGGGATATTCGCTTTTTTCTTTCCTACTATAGCAATATAGTAAAGCGGTTTACCCTGAATTGATAATCTATGCTGATATCTTTCTTGTAAGCGAACATCAAGAATATCATTCTCTATCATATTTCGTATTAAAAAATAAAATCCGGTTAAACCATCACCTGAAAGGAAGCCTTCCTTAATATTGAAAGCAACCCATCCTGGAGTCGAGAGCAGGTTTATTCCTTGGATAAGCACTTCAGGAGGCACACTGAATCCCAAGGCTGCAACCGCAACTAAACAATTAAATCTTTTTTTGTTGAGCTCATCACGCAGAGATTGAGGTAAGCGCGTAAGGTCAGCCACATAATAATCATTATATACCGTTGGACGATCTCTTTTTACCGCTTTTTCTGCGAATTTTTCTATATCAATTCCGTATACTGTTTTGACACCTATATTGCGCAACTGTTCTCCAACCATTCCATTTCCCGCACCGAGGTCTAATACATAAAGATCACTCATATCAAGAGACTCAGTTTTGATTGCACGTTCAAGAAGACTACAAACCTTCTCAGGTGAACAACATTGAAGCTTATCATAAAACAGATACTCATAAAGTCCAGGTATTGAATATATTTTCCCGTATTCATGAAATCCAATCTTGTAGGTTTTTTGTTTTTCCCTATCTTTTACAATACAGTACTCTTTATCCTGAGGAAGGTTATCTGTTTCATTCCATGGTATTGTAACCGAATAAATACTATCCATATTCATTTACCCCTATATATTCTCGCTGTTACATGTTGAAAATCAATCGTGATTATACTAAAAACATACAGCACAATTCATTGCAACAATGACAAATCGTATCTTCAATGAACGAATAATCTTTATTAATTATCCAAAATTGTCTTTTTGTATATCTTATTTTTATCTCATTATTTTTAATTTGTATTTAATTTAATCACAAATCATTAACCTAATGTCAACAAACAATCATAAAAAACATCCTTCAACTCTAAAAACTTCAACCATATCAACGAATTAAAAAAGATATTTTATCCTTTTCACACCATAACTTTTTTATTTTTTATGGATAATATTAAGTTAAAATCAATTCCTTGGCTAAACGAGGAGACACCTTTTAATATATGCCAGCTCAAGTCTGTATCAAAAGTCTCCGTGCCCCAACACCATCACACACCAACTTTTTAGAAGAAACTTGACGGGGAATCATGATCGGAGACTTGTTAAAATTAGTTGACGAGCAGCTATGCTTTGCTTTTGAATAGAAGCGGATGAACGGACAAGGGATTAAACCGAACAACCTTTTATCCAACTGACTAAAATATAAGCCTTTTTTCCAGACAACAACAAAATCATTAAAAATAAAAATGGACTCAAAATTCATACATATTCAAGGCGCCAGGCATCATAATCTCAAAAACCTGACTCTGGACATCCCCAGAAATAAACTGGTGGTCATTTGCGGCCCGTCCGGTTCAGGAAAGTCAACGCTGGCTTTTGATATTATCTATGCTGAAGGGCAAAGAAGATATGTGGAATCACTGTCCGCATACGCTCGTCAATTTTTGCCCCAATTAGACAAACCCCTTGTGGATAAAATTGAAGGACTCTCCCCTGCTATTTCTTTAGAGCAACAGACCGTTTCCCGGAACCCCCGCTCCACAGTAGGGACAACAACTGAAATTTATGATTTTTTGCGCGTGTTTTTTGCCCGCCTGGGCACGCCCTTTTGCCCAAAATGCCATCTGCCCATCTCCGCGCAAACCAGTGATGAAATCATCGACCGCATTTTAGACTTGCCAGAAAAAACGAAATTTCTCCTCTTAAGTCCTCTGGTAAATAACAAGAAAGGAACCCATCAGGAGCTTCTAAAAAAACTTAAAAGCCAGGGTTTTGTACGCGTACGCATAAATGGAGAAATAACCATTTTAGACCCTCTGCCAGAGTTAAATAAAAACCAGCGCCATACCATTGAACTGGTGGTGGACCGCCTGGTCATGAAAGAAAATTTACGCAAAAGATTGGCGGATTCTGTTGAACTGGCCTTAAATTATGGTCAGGGCAGCCTGATTCTCTCCCTGGTTGATGGGGAAGACATATTGCTTTCCACCCAAGCTGTTTGTCCCAGGTGTAAACTTTCTTTACCCAGGCCCAGCCCACAACTTTTCTCTTTTAATAGCCCGCAGGGTGCCTGTACCACATGCTCTGGTCTTGGCAGCGTGGACTATTTCGAACCTGACCTTATCGCACCGAACAAGGGCCTGAGCCTTGCTCAAGGGGCCATAATTCCCTGGAAACGGCCAAAAATCTTTGACCGCTACGTACAAAGCCTTGAGCAACTAGGCCGGAAGTTTGGCTTTACCCTGGATACGCCATTGCAAGAATTTTCCCAAGAAGCATTGGATGCCCTTTTTTACGGTCATGCTCCCTTATCCTGGCCAGGAGTAATAGTTTTGCTTGAACAGGGCTATCACCTGGGCCGTATCTGGCGGGACGAACTGGCTCGTTTTCGGCAGACAAGACCGTGTCCGGATTGTAAAGGAGCAAGGCTTAGACCAGAAGCCCTGGCCGTGTTTGTCCAGGACTTAAATATCTTTGACTTCACTAATCTGTCTATTGCCCGTGCACTTGAGTGGCTAAAAAAACTGAAATTTTCCGGAGTACAAAACAAGATCGCTGCCCCATTGACCAGGGAGCTAAAACACAGGCTGGAATTTCTGGTCAATGTAGGCCTGGATTACTTGAGTTTATCGCGCAACATGTCCACTCTGTCCGGCGGTGAGGCCCAGCGCATAAGGCTTGCCAGCCAATTGGGCTCGGGGCTGGTCGGGGTTACCTATGTCCTGGATGAACCAAGCATTGGTCTGCACCCCAGGGACAACTACCGGCTGCTCAGGACTCTGCGCGAACTGCAAAGCAGGGGCAATACCGTATTGGTGGTGGAACACGATGAATCAACGATTCGGGCCGCAGACCATGTTCTGGAGCTTGGCCCCGGTTCAGGAGCCCTGGGTGGAGACCTGGTTTATAGCGGGGATGTAGAGGGATTATTAAAGTGTGAACATTCACTGACCGGCAAATATATGCGCGGTGAGCTTAAAATCAAAAAGCCACAAGTAAGAAGAACGCCTAAGGATTATCTTCTGCTCAAAGGCGTTCAGACCAACAATCTGAAAAATATTGATTGCCGGATTCCACTCGGTTGTCTGGTGGTTGTAACCGGAGTTTCAGGCTCGGGTAAAAGTTCTCTGGTCATGGATACATTGTATAAACACCTGGCTATGGCAAAAGGGATCAAGGTAGAAAACCCGGGAGTTATCAAAGGTATTGAAGGCCAGGAAAAGATTGAAAAGATCATTGCCATCGACCAGACACCTATTGGCCGGACCCCCAGGTCCAATCCGGCTACATACACCAAAATCTTTGATGAAATTCGCAAAATTTTTGCCGGAACCAAAGAGGCCAGGAAACGTGGGTATAAACCGGGCAGGTTCAGCTTTAATGTCCGGGGAGGTCGATGTGAAGCCTGTCAGGGCGACGGCCAGATCCGGGTAGAAATGCATTTTCTGCCCGATGTCTTTGTTACCTGTGAGGTCTGTAAAGGCAAGAGGTACAATCGCGAAACCCTGGATATTGAATATAAAGGACTGAACATCGCCCAAGTGTTAGACCTTACAGTGCACCAGGCCAAAAAATTCTTCAGCCATTATTCCATCCTGGAACGCAAATTAGGCATCCTGGAACAGGTCGGCCTGGAATATTTAAAACTGGGGCAAGCCGCAACCACACTCTCCGGCGGTGAGGCCCAACGCATAAAATTATCCAGAGAACTTAGCAAACGAAGCCTGCCCGGAACGCTGTACATCCTGGATGAACCGACCACAGGCCTGCATATGGATGAAGTAGGCAAGCTGATCCACGTCTTAAATCAACTGGTGGATAAAGGGGCTTCTGTTGTCATTATTGAACATAACCTGGATGTGGTCGCGTGCGCTGATTATGTCCTTGATTTAGGCCCTGGAGGAGGTGAAAACGGAGGCCAGATCGTGGCCCAGGGAACACCCGAAGAGATCAAGAACAATCCCCACTCGATTACAGGCAAGTTTTTATAGATGCTAGCCACATAATGGATGTCAGAGGGAAAGCCTGAGCGTTTAGTCTATTATGGCTTAGGGTTCACCTATTTATTTTTCTTTTTGTCCATAAAAAATTTGGTCAATCCGGCCAGGAGCCCACATAGAATCCCTAAAGCCAAAGCACGGCCAGCGTGCATACCTGTCCACCCGGCAATTAACCCAATAGAACCGCCCAAAATGACTCCACGCAAAATAGCACTGTTAGTATCCATGATAGTATTTTCCTGAGTGTAAAATTTTTCTTACTTGATTTTTTATATCAACCCAAGTTGAGTGATTTTTAATAATTTAGTTTTATATTAAATTGTGTGGTTTCGACACATTGGTGCAAAACTACATTTTGAGCCAGCGATTTACACCCTATGGGTAAAATTGGGTCAAGGTTTACGCTTCTCGCAATGATTTAGCGTTTATTCTGTCATTGCGAGGGCAGCGAAGCTGCCCGTGGCAATCTCAAACTTTAAACTACAAAAAATCACTCAATTTAGAAACAATAAAATTTTACTTGAGCCTAAGCTTATAGCCTGGTTAGGGAACCAAACACCCGAAAACCTACACAAATTCTTTATTAACCGGCAACTACCCAAAAAACCTCATATAAGCAAGATTAACCACAGTCACATTGTCACCTAATCTGTTAGAAAAATACACTTATTAGCGCTGACCGGTATCGTATATAAAACGTGTATCAACAAAAATCGAAAAAATAAAGCCAAGTATAACTAAGAAAGTTTGCACAAACAAATCCTTGTTCGATAGAACACATCTATCCCGCCCATTCCTCTAATACGAGGACAGCCGCAACTTCCCTCGAATTAGCGACATGCTCTGGCCACAATCACTAATGTCCGCTTAAGTCCCAATTAATTTTTAAATCTTTAAGCGGTACTTCAAGACCTTCAGCCTAACTTATTAACCAACTACAATCTTATGGCATTACTTAAACCAAAATACAAACAACTAAAAATAAATACTAACCACCTGCCTTTATTAAAACTTTTAAACCTGCATTAATGAGTACAAATAACTAACAAATATCTTCTCATTTTTAATGTTTAGTTGACTTTTAACATAAAATATGTGTATTATGATAATAAAAACATGCTAGATTAATAAACTTAATAAATTTTTAGAATCAAAATACTTAAAACTTAATCGTGTAAAATATTAGTTACATGTCAATATACATTTTTTCCTAAATATAAATCTTGTAATGATTAGAAATATTTACAAATTAAATTTTTAATGTCTTCGTAAACAACGAATCAGTTATAAGGATGCACCTGCAAAAAGTCCCTTTTTGCAGGCAATGTTGAATTTTGAATTATGAATGTTGAATTATTTAAACGGGTTATAGGATATTTTTTGCCAAAATTGTAAATTTTTAATTTTTGCAGTTGCATCTATAAGTATAGAAAAAAAGAATAAAAATCAGTTATTACTATAAGTAAAATTACCTAGCGAGAATCGCTTCGGCAAAAGTGATCGTGTTTAAAAATGGGCCAGAGACTACTTGGGCATGCGCTGCGCTCAACTCGAGAATAAATGACGCAATTCAAGTCAAAATTATTGAAGTAAATAAATGAACAAAATCAACCATTATAAATCAAACAATGGTTTCACCCTGATAGAGCTTCTTGTCGTTATAGCTATATCCGGAATTCTCCTAACCGCAACATACTCGGCTTTTCAATGGCAGCACAAAAGCTACCACATCCAGGAAGAGGTCGCTGAGATGCAGCAGAATCTGCGGGCGGCCATAGACATAATGGTCAGGGAGATCAGAATGGCAGGCTATGACCCGAGAAATAGCGGAAAATTTGGCATAACAGATGTCAGGCGCTACGACCTTAACGGCAACCTTAACTCTTCAGGATTCAGCGCCATCACATTTACTACTGATTTGGATGGCGACGGCACTGTCGACTCAAATGAAATTATCTCCTATTCCATATATGATTACGATAATGATAATAATCTTGATCTGGCAAGAAAAATCGGAGGTAGCGGCCGGCAATTACTGGCTGAGAACATAGACTCATTTGTCCTGGCCTATGCCTATGACGATGACCGTGATGGTGAACTGGAAACCAACGCTTCCAATGATATTATATGGGCAATTGATAAAAACAACGATGGTAAACTGGAGTATTCTACCACATCTGTTGCCATTGTCCGGATACGTGCGGTCAGGATCTGGATCCTGTCCAAGACAGGCGAGCAGGACCCGGATTTTCAGAACACGAATACGTACGTGGTCGGCAATCAAATCATAACACGTAATGATAAATACCGTCGACGACTTCTTACCACGTTCGTACAATGTCGGAACATGGGGCTTTAGTGGATCATGAATAAAGAAAGTCAGAAAGGTCTCTCCATGATAGAGTCATTAATGGCCTTGACAATACTCGTCATTGGCATCCTGGCCGTCGGCGGGATGCAGACTACCGCCGTCAAGAGCAACGCTATTGCCAGCGACATCACAGAAGCCAGTGTATTGGCCGCGGGCCAGATAGAGTTGCTGGCGGCGTTACCATATAACGACCCACTATTAAACGATACGCACGGTGACGGCACCACTGGCCTGGACAAAATCGGGGCGAGTGCAGATCACCAGAGAACCCAAAGTAAATACACCATCTCCTGGAACGTCGCGACTAATTCGCCAATGAATAATACCAAAAGCGTAAGAGTCATTGTAACCTGGACAGGGAACGGAAAATCAAGACAGGTCTCCATTGATTACATTAAAGCGGACAATTAATCGGGAAGGGAGAATAGAAGATGAAAAATTTAATATCGTTTAAAAAAGAAGAAAGGGGCTTTGTATTTGTGCTCGCCCTTTTGATAATGACATTACTTCTTATTATCGGCATAACCGCCAATAAAACTAGTAGAGTAGAAACTCGGATAGCCGGAAGTGATAAAACGTATAAAACTGTCTTCTGCGCCGCTGACGCGGGTATTGAAGCTGGCCGTGCAGCGCTTTACATTCTCAAAAAAGCCGATAGCGGCAACTGGGACAATCTCCTTGCCAGGAAGGGTCTTGCCGGGCCATATGGGGGTAGTAACACCTTAAACGATGTAATTGATAAGCTCAATCCTAACGGGCGTAATGTAAACGGCGCTACCTATACTCTGCGAGTTGTTGACAACAATGACCTGGACGGTGACCCACTGGTGGATACTGACAATACCGTTATTCTTATCTCCACCGCTACCTCATACCAAAACGCGCAGACCAAAATCCAGGCCCGAGTGCGTTACATTGGTGCTGCGGATGAAGCCCCACAGGAACGTTACGGAGCAGAGAATACAGGCCAGGCAAAAAACGAAGTCTCTGCAGTGACAACAACAAACCAGCGCTGGTAACAAAAAGCGCTGGGCCCTGGGCAAGTAGCATCAGGAGCTGTAATTATGAAGAACAAAGTCCGCATTTTTATTACGATAATTTCTCTGTTCTGCCTTCCACTGCGGGCACTGGCCGTGGAACACAATTTTCCGGCCGGTTCTCTCATCATCCCCATGGATAGTTTTTACCAACCAGACACTGACGGCGGCATACTGGAAGCATACGGCCTGACCTTATACTTGCTGAAGGCCGGAGTCTCGATATACTGGATAATTAACACTGAAAAAACCGAGATCAACGGCACTGACGTCGTGATCGAGGACCTCTCTCTGGAAAAAGACAAGGCGGTGGTCAAACTTTATGACCATAAAGGCGGAACCACCAATCTTACCTTTAAGCCTGGCGACAACCCCAAAAAAATTACATACATCGGCGCCCCATTTATAGTGGATGGCTCAGATGCGGAGAAAGCCAAGGAGGTTATCAACCAGGACGGCTGGGCAGCAGTCGAGGTGCACGAAGCTCAAGTGCCATTCAAAGCCCCTGTCTACCGAAAGATGGAGGGTGCACTGCCAAAAATCGCCTTGATGGACAGCAGCGAGAAAGGAGGCAACGCCGCCATTCTGGAATCCTATCTGCGGCTGGCCGGCATCTGTACGGATATCTATGAGGTAGTGACGCCAAATCAAATCAGGGACGGTATTCTGCAACTAAAAGATTATGATTTTCTCTGGGCACCACACTGGGAGGGTTATAATAGCTATTCAGAAGACGCGGATGGAGATGGCGTTTCCGACGTGGAAGAAATTGTTGCCAATATAAAAAAATTCCTCCTGGCCGGGAAGGGCATGCTTGCCGAGTGTGCTTCCATTGAAACCTTCGAACACAGCAAAAACGGCCGCTTTCTCAGCACCAAGGGTTTTGGTCATAACGGCGGCACCAATAAAGCGGAGGATATAATCTATAACGATAAGTCTCTTCCCTACTCTCAGATCGGCGACTTTCCGTTTGTGCCTGAAGGCGGCCATCTGCACAACTGGCGCCCCTTTGTATATGGCGACCCGTACTCTAACGTCGGCGACCCACCAAGTAATTGGGACGAAGATAAAGTTACAGAGAGTAATCCCAGCGTTTACAGGAATACGGTAACCCGTTTTACAATAGACAATACTGGATGGGACTACTACGTTGGCGGTTATGCTTACGGCAATCGTGATTATGGTTATGTGGTTTATCTGGGTGGCCATAAGTATGCCGCGTGCAAAAGAAATGTCAGCGAAGATGTAAATCCTGAACCGGAGATCCACCGCCTCGATTTTGAGTTTAACAAGAATATCAGCAATGAAAGTTTCACTCTCGTGGTCAAATATAATGGCGTCTCCAACAGCACGGTAACTTTCAACAAAAACGAACTCACTGCCAAGGCCGGCAGCCCTCTGGAGCTTGATCTTACCACTGCCTCGGTAAAAAATAAGAGGCTCACCGAAGTAACCTTCAGGAATAAAGGGGATAGCACCATCACCGTGGATTCCATCACTCTTTTCTGGAACGGCGGCGATACTTCTCAGACTCTCAAAAAGATTACCGATACTAAAACCGATTATGAACTTTACAATGACAAAAGAGGGGTCTCATCCGGCGTTGAGCTAACCGCAAATTTCACCATAGGTACAACTGGCGGCGAATCCGCCATTTGTACCTATAACGACGACTGCTCCTGGAAAAACATCGCCGGAGTCCGGTATGTTCTCAACACCCTTTTTGACATCAAGTACATGCTCACTAAACAAGAATACACACGCGCAACACCCATAACATCATTCCCTTATTTATACCAAGGAAGCTTCGAATATCCTAGCTTTAAAGGGCACTTTCGCTGCTATGATGTGAGGAAGGATAGCGCCAACCCCGAGGAAGCCATATGGGATACTGCTGATCATATCAAAGATTCAGATACCCGGCAGATATTTACGGCCAGACAGGAAAGAGATGGTACCTGGTCCCGGATAGGCTTTGATGCAAGCCATATTGAGGAACTCAGAGCGCTTCTCAATCTCACGCCAAAAACGCCGGCCGAAGGCGGCAACGACACAGATGAAATCCAACTCATCAACAGAGTAAGAGGGAATAAACTAGGCGGGATCATGCATTCAGCTCCGGCGATTGTTGGACCCAACAGCCGTACCAACAAAGACAGGGAAGAGATAGCCTATGTTGGGGACCTCTACGGCATGCTGCATGCCATTGAGACCAAAACCGGCAAGGAAAAATGGGCCTATATTCCGAGAAACCTGCTTGGCAAACTCAAAAATGACCGAACCGATCCCTATGCATTCCCGGACTTTGCCGCTGTAGACGCATCACCAACGGTCAGAGATATCTACTACGATCATGACAACGACGGTGACAAGGAATGGCGCACCATCCTCGTGTGCCCCGAGGGCATGGGAGGCAGATACCTCTTTGCCCTTGATGTTACTAATCCTGACGATGTGAAGGTGCTTTGGGAAGTCACCGACCAAGAAGATCCCGGAGGTGGCATGGGACACGCGTATCGCGCCGCTATTGGCAAGGTGAAATGGCCTGTTAAGTATATAGACGATCCCGGCAAAATAGTCCTGAACGAAAAGAGCAAGATGCCCTATGCTTACGAAACAAAATGGGTGGTTTTTGTAGCTACGGGCTATGCAAAAATTGCAGAAGAACACGGGGGAATCAGTATTTTTGCCTATGACTTGAAAACCGGCAAAAAATTGTGGCGCTTTTCTCAAGACTACCAAAGCGCAATAAATGACATCCCCGGGGCCATAAGCCTTTTTGACATTGATGGTGATACTTTTGCGGATCGACTTTATGTGGGAGACATGGAAGGCAGGATGTGGGAACTCAACACCTTGTGGGAGTCCAACTGGGAATTTAAGAATGAACTAAATCCCGGCCAATATGAACGGAAACCCGACGGTGTAGGTTACTATGTAGGTCATAGACTCAACCCTAACGGTACTTATGACGATTTTAAATACCCTGAATATGCTGACAAACAGGTTCCCCTTTGGGACGCCGGCGTGGGCAAGCCTATCTCGGTGTCACCGGCAGTTACCCGCTTTAACCCCGTGGTAGTAATCTTCGGCACCGGCGGCGCAGACTGGGCGGACGATAATGAACGGTATAAAATTCTGGCCATAGACGCCACGGACAAAAATCCGGATCCGGACCCCAGGGATCCGGCCTTGGCTGGCGCCGGCACCTTGTTATGGGAGAAGGATACCGGGGTGGGAGAAAAAGTATGGTCCTCGCCCACTGTTGCCGCCAAGCATATTTATATATCCACAGCCACTGGCACGATGGAAAGCCACGACCCGGCCAATGATAAAATGGGGACCGGCTACTTGTATAACCTTAATTTAGCGGATGGCTCCGGAGGATGGGTCACCGATGACGGTTTAGTCGAGTCCATCAGCATAAGGAAAAGCCGCGGCGCCCCTTACGTGGACAGAAAACATATCTACCTGACCACCATAGACAACCAGGTCATCCAGATTGGTGATGGAAATTTTACCGCCCCACCCGGCAACAGAGTGATCCTGCAGAGCTGGCGGGAGATTTGGCAATAATATCAACATCTAAGCTACCGGGGAAGAAGAAATAAGAAGGAAAGAACACTATACCAAAGGACGCATCCGCTATTTGCACTGATTTTTGAGAAGCCTTAATTTTGGCATTGCATCTGCTGATTGTTTTCTCTCTTCACCTACTCTCCTACTCACCTCACTCGCCTAACCAACCCACCCCACCTAAGTTCTCATCTTCTCAACTTCAGAGCTTCCTCTTCAATACGCCCTTTTCTCTTCTTTTTCATTCAACATTAAGCATTAAACATCCAACATTAAAATAACCCCACTCAACACTCAACTACTCGACCCAAGTGCAGCCAGCTGTGATCCGCCCTGAATTCTGGTTCTTCCTTTTTGCGTGACCACTGACACTCCCTCAACATAAGAACCGCTGTTCTCATCTCTTGAAACCGCGATGTTTCAACTAAGCCGGAGTAACTACAAGTAGATTCGGCCCTTTAATTAATTCTTTACTTTCTAGTTGACTCAACACTAAATATGAATATATATTTTAATATAAAAACATAGCGAAAAATAGGAACCAGACGAGCGTTCGGGCTTTAATTATAAATTCTCGAAATACCAATGCGTAAAATATTAAGGAGGTAAATACAGGTAGGTTCTACAAACTTTACAAAGCTGACAAAGCTTCGATGGCTTATATTTTTAACTCCGGGCTACAATAAACCAACTGTAAACATGGGAAAAAGAATGAAACACCGTCTTTCTCATAATCTTATTCACCAGGCGGGAATTACCTTTATTGAGATGGCAGTCGTCATTGCCATCATGGGCATCCTGACCGCCATTGCCGTGCCAAATATTCTCAGTTGGTTTCCCCGCCACCGGTTAGAGTCGGCGGCAAGGGACCTGTTGTCAAATATGCAAAAAATCAGATTGAACGCTGTCCGGGAAAGTAAGGAGTGGGCCATAGTATTTGATGTTCCCAATAACCGTTACTTCATTTGTTCAGACAAGGGCCCAGACAATAACTGGGCTACACATAGTGACAATACCGTACAGGAAACAGTCAACTTAGATGATTATCAAAGTGGAGTAGGTTATGGCCATGGAAACGCCGCATTTGATGTAGCACACAACACAATTTGGGGCGACCATGTTACCTTTACTAATAACGTGGCCGTATTTAACGCAAGGGGACTTCTATCTGGCTTTAATGGCTATTGTTATCTTTCAAACAACAACAATGACGCCGTCGCCATAGGCGCAAGGTCTTCAGGGGCAATTGTCTTAAGAAGCTGGAACGGAACCGATTGGGAATGATCTGCGTCTATAGAGATAATAAATAACGCAATTCAAATCTTCGGTTCAAAACAAAAATAAAGTAAAAGAGATGAGTAAAATCTATCATTTTAAATCAAATAATGGTTTCACCTTGATAGAGCTCCTTGTCGTGATAGCCATATCCGGGGTCCTTCTAACCGCGATATACTCGGCATTTCAGTGGCAGCACAAAAACTATCACGTTCAGGAACAGGTCGCTGAGATGCAGCAGAACCTAAGGGCGGCCATGGACATAATGAGCATGGAGATCAGGATGGCA
Source organism: Desulfovulcanus sp. (assembly GCF_982781345.1). NCBI lineage: Bacteria > Pseudomonadati > Thermodesulfobacteriota > Desulfovibrionia > Desulfovibrionales > Desulfonauticaceae > Desulfovulcanus > Desulfovulcanus sp. The sequence continues at coordinate 23,361 of NZ_CEYAEZ010000012.1, read as the reverse complement.
GGGTATGATCCGACAGGTAGCGGAAACTTCGGTATAACTAACGCTGCATTCAACTTCATCAAGTTCACCAGTGATATGAACGACAACGGCAATGTCGACTCAAATGAAACCATCTCCTATTCCCTGTATGATTTCGATAGTGATAGTAATCTTGATTTGGCAAGGGACGACGGCAGCGGACGGCAATTGCTAGCCGAAAACATAGAGTACTTTGGCCTGGCCTATGCTTATGACAAAGACCTCGACGGTAATTTGGAAATCAACTCGTCCAATGATGTCATTTGGGCAATAGATACTAACAACGATGGCAATCTGGATTACAGTATCTTCGACAACTCTCCTATAAGTCCAGTTGCCCTTGACCGGATCCGGGCGGTCAGGATTTGGATTCTGGCCAAGGCAGACAAGGAGGACCCGGATTTTCAGAACACAAATACGTACGTGATCGGCAATCAGGTCATAACTCCTAATGACAAATTCCGTCGGCGCCTTCTTACCGGGATCGTACATTGTCGGAACATGGGTCTTTAATGGGTTATGAATAAAAAAAGTCAAAAAGGTCTCTCCCTGATAGAGGTTTTAATAGCCATGACGATACTTGTCATTGGCATTCTGGCCGTTGGCGGCATGCAGACTACTGCCGTCAAAAACAACGCCATTAGCCGCGGTATCACCGAGGCCAGCGCATTGGCTGCAAGCCAGCTGGAATTCCTGACGACCTTACCATATAACGATCCCTTATTAAATGACAGGAACGGAGACGGTACTACCGGCCTGGACAAAACCGATGCACAGGCAGATTTCAATATAACTCAAGGCCAATACAGTATTTCCTGGAACGTCGCGCTGGATTCACCGGTACCTAATACCAAAAACATAAGGGTCATTGTGACCTGGACAGACGGTGGGAAATCAAGACGCGTCTCCTTTAATTGTATTAAAGCGCCATAATTAATAGGGACGGGGGGGCATATGAAGAAAGAATCATCAAGTCATTTTAAAAAAAATGAAAAAGGTTACATCCTCATAGTCTCCCTTTTGGTAATGGCATTACTTATTATTATCGGCATATCCGCCACCAACATCAGTAGAACAGAAACCCAAATCGCCGCTAGCGACAAGGCTCAGAAAACGGCTTTTTTTAATGCCGAAGCAGGCGTCCAGTACACTCTGGCCCAGATTAACAATAAAACTTTTCCCCTCCCCGTAACAGACAACACTTCTGTAACCCCAACCTATACAGTGCCGAACGGTTATGATTTTACCATTTCGGCCATATCTAAAAACGGTACTAACTACAGCTTTACAAGTACAGGCAGAGGCCCCCAGGGAGCCAAGGCAGTCATCCGGGTAGTTTTTCAAAAAACCTCCCATACGCTTCCCCCTCCGGATGGGGCCATGGGGGTCTATGGCTCTAACTCGACCATCCATTTCGCCGGCAGCGGTGCACACAAAAATTTTGTAGATGGCCGTGATTATGACCCGCCGGCCAATTTTTACTGTTCAGGTGCAAATTGCGCGGGAACACTTACTAGCAAACCTGCAAAGCCCGGCTTATATACCGAAAACACTACCCCCACGCTTAGCAACGTGTATGACTCGGGAGGGAAACAAAATGTATATGGCGACCCGCCCGTAAAGACAGGCGGAGGGAACATGACGGCAACAGACTGGCAAGATTTTGCAAATGAGCTTATTCCTCTGGCCGATAATACTATCAACGGTACACCAACCATAGCTGGTTCCCTGACCCTTGGAACGCGAGACGATCCTCAGATCACCTATGTAACAGACGACACAAAGTTCGCGGGCAGCGTGGACGGGGCAGGCATATTGATCGTGGAGGAGGGTGCAACATTTCAAGGAACTTTTCATTTTGAGGGATTGATTATCGTCTTAAACAAAACCTGGGATGTTGGTACCTGGGACCTGGATCTAGGGAAAGGGAACGCCTATCTGTTTGGCGCAGTTGTGGTGGCTGGCAACAATGTTGCCGATTCTGAAGTGGAGCTTAGGGGAAATGCCAAAATCCGTTACAGCAGCCAGGCACTGAATAACGTGGGTAATAAATTATTATACACCGTAAGCATGACCTCCTGGCGGGAGGTTAGGTAAAATTTCAGTAGAAACTATCTTTAATCAAGCTCAATTCCAATGTTCATCTGGGTCGCAGAACCATACATTGTCTTACCGAGACTTGCATAAGAACCTTTATTAAAGGCCCTGCAGTAGAGGCGAGTTTTATTGCCGGTAGAAGGAATTATATTCTTTTTTTCAATTATAATCTACATTTTATCTTTTAGTAACTCAACTTTCCGACGTGTTCAACTCATTGATATTACAGCATTTTCAAAAAACACTTTTTCTTTATTGCTAACAAAGAAAATCTGCCCGTCTTTTAACACGGAAAGTTGACCTGGTAATTTCTTCTCATTACTGACACATCCAACTATCACTCATCAAATCATCAAAGCCTGAAGTTTGATCTCATCGTAGACACATTGATTGACTTACTTGACTTTTCATCATTCATGGGCGAGATACAAAGTTTTCATACGTTAAGGAGAATCACTTATGCCTGTTCTAGTTGTCAATGTCGACCATATAGCTACTTTGCGTCAGGCTAGGCTAGGCAAAGAGCCAGACCCTGTCACCGGGGCACATCTAGCTGAACTGGCTGGAGCCCATGGCATTATTGTTCACCTGCGCGAAGACCGGCGTCATATCCAGGACAAAGATGTTGAGCTTTTAAAAACAACCTTGAAGACCAACCTGCACCTGGAAATGGCAGCCACTGAAGAAATGCAAAAAATCGCTTTACACACTGTTCCTCACATGGTCTGCTTGGTTCCGGAAAAACGCCAGGAGTTGACAACCGAAGGAGGTTTAAACTGCCTGGGTCGTGAAGGGGAACTAAAAGACTTCCTAGCACCAATCAAGGCCAAGGGGATAAAAACCAGCTTGTTTATAGACGCTGAAAAAGAGCAGATAGAGGCCGCGGCCAAAATTGGTACCGAATACATAGAAATCCATACCGGTCATTATGCAGATGCCCAAAACACGGAAGTTCAACAAAATGAGTTTAAAAAAATTGTTGCAGGCATCGAATTTGCGAGAGAGCTGGGGCTCAAAGTCAATCTTGGACATGGTCTAAATTATCACAACATTTTAGCCTTTGCCAAAGTACCAGGGATCAGTGAATACTCTATTGGTCACAGCATTATTTCCAGGGCTGTTTTTGTCGGTATGTTCAAGGCTGTACAACAAATGGTAAATATCATTAGTCAATTCGTATCGTAATCAGGTCTAAACACATGATACTTGGGCTAGGGCTAGATATAGTTGAAATTGACCGCATATCTCATAGTTATGCCAAATTTAAAGATCGGTTAGTACATAAAATTCTTACACCAAAGGAAATAGAAAATCTACCTCAAAACCCTATCTCCTACTTAGCTTCGCGTTTCGCAGCAAAAGAAGCTGGCGTCAAGGCTTTGGGAACAGGTTTTGCTCAGGGGATTACCTTTCAACATCTGGAAATAAAATCCTCAAAATCCGGTCAGCCACATTTATATTTTATTGGCCCGGCCTACAAAAAAGCCCTATCCCTGGGTTGTAAAAAAGTACATTTATCAATCACCCATAGCCGTAACACAGCCGCGGCTGTTGTCATTTTAGAGGGATGAAAAGTTTGTTTGACCGGCTTTATTAGTTCAAGAGGATAGTGTAACAACAAAAAACTAAACTTTATAACTCAGACAATATATTGATTAAGTTAACACGTTAAAACAATTTAACATTTTAAGATGTTACTGTAAAAACCAAAAAACTGACTTTTTTACAAAATTCTTAGCGCATAACTGTTGGAAAACATTGAACCTTGGATTTTGAACAAAGTCTGCAAAAATGTAGTTTTTGCAGGCGCATCTTTTAAAGCCTATGCACTCTGCCGCTGCTGAGATTGCATGTATGTCTAAACTCCAAACTTTTAACATTTTTTTCGGAGAAGATACTATGTACAAACCCCTGCCAACTCCTTCAGAAATGGCCCAATGGGACCGACTTTGCATGGAAGAGTTTGGTTTACTCCCAGAAATTTTAATGGAAAATGCCAGTCGCGAAGCATTGAATCTTCTCAAACAAAAACTCGGTTCTCTCAAAGGAAAAACAGCTCTTATATTTGCCGGATCTGGTAACAATGGAGGAGACGCCTTTGCCTTGGCCCGGCATTTACATAACCATGAAGTGAAAACAATGGTTCTGCACACCAGGCGACAAAAAGAGTACACTGGTACAGCAGGATATCACCTGTCTTTAATCCAAAAAATGGGCATCCATCTCATGCATTTGCCCGAATATCACATGGACTTCATAAATAAAGTTGATATCATAGTTGATGGTTTGTTGGGAACAGGTTTTTCCGGACAACTACGAGAGGACTATATCTCCTGGATCAAGGCCATCAATAAACTGGGGCAGGACGGCTTTATACTCTCTCTGGATATCCCGTCAGGCATAGACGGGTTAACGGGAAAACCAAGTCCTATAGCCGTGGAGGCTCATGCTACTATCACCTTTGAAGAAGCCAAGCTTGGCCTATTTCTTCCACCTGCCAAGCCATTTGTGGGCGAACTTGTCGTTGGGAAAATAGGTATCCCCAAAAAAATAAAAAAAGAGCATCCCTGTACCCACTACGCTCTGACAACTAAAGTCCTGGATATGGTCAAAGAGCCCAAAAGCACTATGCACAAAGGCGAAGCAGGTCATGTCTTAATTTTAGGCGGCTCTTCCGGACTAACCGGAGCGCCTCTGCTGGCTGCTTTAGGGGCCATCCGTTCTGGTGCTGGCCTGGTGACTATTGGCTGCCCCAAAGACTTGGCCCATGAAGTTAAATGCAGTTGGCCGGATATTATGACTTTGCCTCTGGGAGAGGGAAAAGATTGGGATGAAACATGCATTAAAAACGTAGAAGAAAACTTTTTTAAGTTTGACGCCGTGGTCTTCGGCCCTGGTCTGGGACGAACTTCAGGCGCTTTGGACTTTTTGAAAAAATATTTAAGCATAACCCATCCTAAAACCATTTTTGATGCTGACTCCTTATATTTCTTTGCCAACCATCCGGAACTATTCGACAAAATCCATACCCTAGATGAAGTCATTTTCACTCCCCACCCTGGAGAGATGGCCCGCTTTTTTAACACGGAGGCTGCTGAAATCAATCGCCATCGGGCCAGATTTGCCCGCGAATTCACGCAAAAATTTAAGACCAACCTGGTCTTAAAAGGTGCCGCAACTATTATTTCCAGTCCTAGCTCACCCATTTTAATTTCTCCTTTTGCAACCCCCAATCTGGCTCTCGGTGGCTCAGGAGATATACTGGCAGGAATGATTGGCTCTCTTTTGGGCCAGGGATTTTCAGCCCTGGATGCCTGTTCTATTGCTGTTTACTGGCACGGTTTGGCCGGTAAAAAACTTAAAACAGATTTTCCATATCGAGGAAATCTAGCCCAGGAAATTGCCCACATCTTGCCTCAAACCTTAGCGGAGGCTAAAAATGATCAAGGCTAAAGACATAATGACCACCAATCCCATTGTTGTCTATCCAGAGACAGATATTGCTGAAGCAGTAAAAATTTTACTTTCCAAACATATCAATGGGTTGCCTGTGGTGGATAAAGAAATGAATGTAGTGGGCATACTCTGTCAAAGCGACCTGGTAGCCATGCAAAAAAAGTTCCCTCTCCCCTCCATATTCACCATCTTAGATGGTTTCTTTCCCCTTTCCTCTCTGTCCCAGGTCGAGAAAGAGCTACAAAAGATGGCTGCGGTAAAAGTAAAACAGGCCATGACTCCTGATCCCCAAACTATTGACCCGGATACCGCTCTGGAAGAAATTGCTCAACTCATGGCTGAAAAAAAATTCCATACCCTGCCAGTAGTAGATAACGGCAAACTTATAGGTGTGGTGGGCAAGGAGGATGTCCTTGCTACCTTATTCACCAGAGAAAATGAAGCTGATTCTTGACTCGCCGGAACAGGCCCTTAAATTCGGGCAAGCACTTGCATCTTGCCTTTGCCAGGAAAATTGTTTCCCCCCTCTCTTGTTTCAGGGCGAACTAGGCGTGGGAAAAACTACAATCATCAGAGGGATTGTTGCCAGCCTACCTCATGGAGATGAAGCAGAAGTTAGCAGCCCTAGCTTTAATATTGTCAATATTTACCCTACCGAGCCTGAAGTAGCCCACTTTGATTTATACCGTCTTCAAACTTGTGGTCTTGATGAGGGGATGGAAGAATATCTCTATTCCGGTCAATATTTTATTCTCATGGAGTGGAGCGAATACCTGCCCGAAGACCTTTGGCCAGAAGATTATGTCCTTATATCTCTTTCTTATTGCACTAAAGGCAGAAAAATGGACATTAAGGCCAAAGGCTCAGGAGAAAAGATTTATACTTGTCTGCAGAATTGGGACGTAAGAGGGTTGGAGGGCTGAGTAAGTGTATAAAACTCGGACAAGCCTATAAACCTTAAACTTTTATTATAAACTTTAAAGGAGTAAAAATAAGCCATGCGCATTCTGGTACAGAAATTTGGCGGTACCTCTGTGGCCAATCTGGAGTGCATGCTCAAAGTGCGAGAAAAAGTCTTAGCAGCACTAGATAAAGGGTATAAGGTTGTGGTCGTTCTTTCGGCCATGTCCGGAGAAACCAACAGACTTATCGATATGGCCAAAAAGTGGTCTTCCAAGCCTGATCCGGCAGAGATGGATGTCCTTTTGGCCACTGGTGAACAAACTTCAGTGGCTCTGTTCTCTATGCTTCTCAAAGATAAAGGTATTAAAACCAGATCGTTATTAGGTTACCAAATCCCTATTCAAACAGATAAAAGTTTTGGCAAGGCACGCATCCTGGATATTGATGCTGAAAAACTAAAACAGATGCTCACACGCTTTGATGTTTTAGTTGCTGCCGGTTTCCAAGGTTGTGACTGCGAACAAAGAATCACTACTTTGGGACGTGGTGGTTCAGATACCTCAGCGGTTGCCCTGGCTGCGGCCCTAAATGCTGAACTGTGTGAAATATATACGGACGTAGATGGAGTATATACCACTGATCCCAATATCTGCTCCAAGGCCAGAAAAATCCATAAAATTGCCTATGATGAAATGCTGGAAATGGCTAGTATGGGGGCAAAAGTTTTACAAATCCGGTCAGTGGAATTTGCTAAAAAGTATAACGTCCCGGTTCATGTGAGGTCCACATTCTCTGATGAACCAGGAACCTTAGTTGTACAGGAGGACGAAACAATGGAAGCTGCAATGGTTTCGGGTATTGCATACGATAAAGACCAGGCCAGAATTACCCTGGTTGACGTTTATGATGAACCAGGTATTGCCGCTACAGTCTTTGAACCACTTGCCGCGGCTAATATTGTTGTGGACATGATTGTCCAGAACCCAAGCCGCGAGGGACGAACAGATATGACCTTTACAGTACCTAAAGGTTCTCTTGAAGAGACTCTGGATATTATTGAAAAAATAAAAGACCAGATTGGAGCCAGGGGAGTACTCTCTGATCCCAATGTGGCCAAGGTCTCTGTTATTGGCGTGGGCATGCGCAATCATTCTGGTGTTGCAGCCATTGCCTTTTCTGCTCTAAAAAACGAAAATATTAATATAATGATCATTAGTACCTCGGAAATTAAGATATCATGTCTTATAGAGGAGAAATACACTGAACTTGCAGTGCGTACCTTGCATGAAGCCTTTGGTCTAGACCAGGCTTAAGACAGTGAGAAATTATGAAGTTGATAGGTCAAAGGAGATGGACCCCCTATTTCCACCAAGGCGGGTTTATGAGCCAGGAAGACGACTCAATAACAAAACTACTCAATCCCAAATAACCGGCAAAACCAATGAAAACAGTAAAAATCTATGACACAACTTTAAGGGACGGCACCCAGGCTGAAGACGTGCATTTGTCCACTGAAGACAAAATCCGTATCGCCCAAAAACTAGACGAATTGGGCATCCACTATATTGAAGGAGGCTGGCCTGCTTCTAATCCTACAGATCAAAGATTTTTTCAGGAAATAAAAAACTATGACCTGAAAAATGCACAGATATCTGCCTTTGGCAGCACCCATCTTGCCAAGAAGTCTCCTGAAAACGATCCGAATCTGAATTCTTTACTTCAAGCTCGGACCCCTGTTGTCACTATCTTTGGCAAAACCTGGGACATTCATGTTCGGGAAGCACTTCGAACCACTCTTGAACGTAATTTAGAGCTTATCTACAATTCACTTGCCTATTTAAGGCCCAAGGTAAAAGAATTATTTTTTGATGCCGAACATTTCTTCGACGGCTTTAAAGCCAACAGAGACTATGCTCTGGCTTGCTTGAAAAAAGCCTTTGAGGCAGGAGCCGATGTCCTGGTTTTATGTGACACTAACGGCGGGACTATCTGCTCCGAACTATCAGCTATTATTGAGCAGGTCCAAAAAGAATTGCCAGAAGCATCCTTAGGCATTCATACTCACAATGATTCAGAGCTGGCTGTAGCCAACTCTTTAATTGCTGTAGAAAAAGGCATCGTCCAAGTACAAGGAACCATAAACGGCTATGGGGAAAGATGCGGCAATGCCAATTTGTGTTCTATTATCCCCAACCTACAACTGAAGATGGGCTATTCTTGTTTGCCGGAAGACAAACTCAATCTCTTAACCTCTATATCTCACTTTGTTTCGGAAGTAGCAAATTTACCCTCTTTTCATCGTCAACCTTTTGTAGGTAAATCTGCCTTTGCCCACAAGGGCGGTGTCCATGTCAGTGCTGTACGCCGCAACCCCAAGACCTACGAACACATCACTCCCGAGTCAGTCGGCAACAAACAACGCATCCTTCTTTCAGATCTGGCCGGACAGAGTAATATATTGTTTAAGGCCAGACAATATGGATTTCATCTCGATAAAGATGATCCTTTTGTTCTAGACCTTCTATCCAGGTTAAAAGACCTTGAAAGCCAGGGTTATGAATACACAGCTGCGGAAGCCTCTTTTGAACTTCTACTTAACCGAACGCTGGGCAGGGCGCGCCGCTACTTTACTCTCGAAGAATTCCGAGTTTTAGAAACCAAGCGGGTTGAAGACAGGGAGCCAATTTCCGAAGCCACGGTCAGGGTTCGCGTAGGAGGAATCCTGGAGCACACAGCAGCTACCGGCAAAGGGCCAGTCAATGCACTGGACAATGCCCTGCGCAAGGCCTTGGAAAAATTTTACCCTGCCCTTTCAGAAGTGCAGCTACTGGACTTTAAGGTAAGAGTATTTTCTGTCCTAACTCACGGAGATCTTTCCGGTACAGCTTCCAGAGTACGCGTCCTCATCGAATCCGGCGACCACCAATCCAGGTGGATAACTGTGGGAGTATCTTACAATATAATTGAAGCCAGCCGTCAGGCCCTGGAAGACGCTTTAAACTATAAATTGTTTAAAGATGACAAGGAGAAATTAACCAAGGCGATTATAGAAGTGAAGGAAAAATAACTAAAACATGCATACTCCCCTGGCTGAGAAACTAAGACCCCAGAACCTGGACCAATTTGTGGGCCAGAAGCATATAAAACCCAGACTCAGGGCCATAATTCAGGGTAAAAGGCTGCAAAGCGCTCTTTTTTTTGGACCGCCCGGGTGCGGAAAATCTAGCTTAGCTTTACTCATTGCCAAGGCTTCAGGACGAAACTTTGCCCGTTTCAGCGCTCCGGAAATTGGCCTTGCTAAGCTTCGCCAAAAAATTTCTGGCCTGGACATCCTTATTCTGGACGAGTTGCACCGCTTTTCCAAGGCGCAGCAGGATTTTTTTCTTCCCCTGCTGGAAAGCGGTGAGATTGTGCTTCTGGCCACCACTACTGAAAACCCCTCTTTTAGTGTAACCAGGCAACTATTGTCTCGCCTAAGTGTTTTTAGATTACATAGTTTAAGCCAAGACGAATTACTACAGATTGCCCGGAAAGGAAAAGAAATCCTGGACATAGATATTCCTGACCAAAGCCTTGAACTTCTGGCTTCTCTTGCCGGAGGTGATGCCAGAACCCTCCTCAATCTTTTAGAATATACAGCTAGCCTTAAGGAAAATGAACGCTCTCCCCAAAAATTGAAAACTATTCTTCCGGAAATAGTTATTCGGGGAGATAGGGCTGGCGATGCCCATTATGAACTTGCTTCAGCACTGATCAAATCCATCCGCGGTAGTGACCCTGATGCTGCCCTGTATTACCTGGCCTGCCTTCTGGAAGGAGGAGAAGATCCCCGTTTCATCTGTCGACGCCTGATTTTATCGGCTTCAGAAGATATCGGCCTGGCAGACCCCATGGCTTTGCCTTTAGCTGTTTCTTGCCAACACGCTGTTGAATTTGTGGGTATGCCTGAGGGCTTTATTCCTCTGGCCGAAACAGTGGTTTATCTGGCCCTGGCACCTAAATCCAACTCCACCTACGCAGCCTATCTTGCTGCCCAAAAAGAGGTGAGGTTAAATGGCCCCAAGTCAGTGCCACTACACCTGCGCAATGCTTCTACCAGGCTACAAAAAGAATGGGGTTATGGAAAAAATTATAAATATCCTCACGCCTATCCGGGGTCCTGGGTAGAGCAGGATTATCTGCCCCAAGAATTACTAGGTCGCCGTTTTTATCATCCAAAAGATCAAGGACAAGAGCCAAGATTGCTTGCATGGATTAGAAAACACAAGAAGAAGTCAAAAGGCTAAAGAGCCGGTGGCCACCCCCTATTTTAACCGCCAAATTGAAAGTCTTGGTTTCTGGAATGCATTACAAACGGCTTGGGTAACCCAATCTTGAACTTTGCTTGCGGGAAAACAGAGCATCGGGAGGAATGGGCTAAATATTTTGCGATACTGACCATAACTATCGATAATAAAAAGAATATCTGTTTACCCAAAATATCCCATTATGCTCTGTCCGCAAGCAAGTTTTAGATGGGTCCAAGTCTTTGTACCAGCATGAAAGAAGCCAAGACCGGAATAAACCATGGAAATTGAGTTGATATAAAGGTTCGGCCACAGGCTCTAAAGGTTCAAAGTTTAAGAGGTTAAAGGCCCTGGTTAGGTGGCAAACAAAATCCTTTTCAGATCCATAATCGTAGCGCACCCTAAAGAAGCGTCGCTTCTAACTTTAGGGCAGAATATAGGCTTGTAACCCAGCTTTTCTGCCTGACGCAAACGCAGGTCATGCCCCAACACAGGTCTAATCTGGCCGTTCAAATCTACTTCCCCCCAAAAAACTGCCTGTTCAGGAAGTGGCTGATCAAAAAAAGAAGACAAAACAGATGCCACTAACCCCAAATCCAAGCCGGGGTCATTAATCCTAAGTCCTCCGCCAATTTTGGCATAAATATCCATTTGACCCAGGTTGAGCTTTAGCTTTTTTTCCATAACAGCGAGTAGTAAGTGGAGCCTATTGGCATCAATGCCTAAAGCCGTACGCCTGGGAATGGCCAGAAAAGTATTGCTGGCAAGGGCCTGGACTTCAACAGCGAAAGGTTTTTGTCCGTCCACAGCCATGACAATGGCAGAGCCACTCAAACTGGCATTTCGAGCCTGGAGGAAAAATGTGGACGGATCCTGAACTATCTCCATACCGTAAGCTTTCATTTGCCATAAAATCAGCTCATTGCTGGGCCCAAACCTATTTTTAACCACGCGCAAAACCCGGAATAAATGCTCCTTGTCCCCTTCCAGGTAAAGTACCGTATCCACCATGTGTTCCAAAAGCTTAGGGCCGGCAATCTGTCCATCCTTGGTCACATGACCCACAAGAATAATGCAGGTGTTATTTTCCTTGGCCTTATGGATAAGTTCCGAGGCAACAGCTCTTATCTGAGATGGGGACCCGGGTATGGAATCCACAGAGGTACAAGCAATGGTCTGGACAGAATCAATGATCAACAGCTGAGGGATATCTCCGGACTCAAACAGAGCCAGAATCTCTTCCAGAGAATTGGTGGCCATCGCCAACATAGCCGATGGCAGAAGGTTCAATCTTTCTGCCCTGGACTGGATTTGAGATAAAGACTCTTCTCCGCTTATATAAATACTTTTTTTCCCTTCCCGGGCTACATTAACCGCCAATTGCAAGAGCAAAGTGGACTTGCCTATGCCCGGCTCTCCTCCCAAAAGGATAACCCCGCCTGGAACAAAACCTCCACCCAACATGTCATCCAGTTCAGCAATAGAAGTGCTAAAAAATTGCGCGCTGAGTACTTGACCGGTATCAAGCCTTTCAGGCTTGGCCTTAGATTTAGGTACAACAAGCCTAGACGAAGCAACTTCTTTTAACTCCAGGGTATTCCATTCTCCGCATTGCACACACTGCCCTTGCCATTGTAAGGCCTTTGCCCCGCAGGCTGTACAAATATATACTTTTTTACTTTTCACACCCAATCTTCTGTTATGATTAATGCACTATTCCGGCCACGCTAGCACTATTGCTTTAGTTTTCATCCGCCTCTCTGTTTCACCGTTTCTCAATTTCTCCTATTCACTTCTTCGGCGGGTCTTTAACATCAATAACCTCAAGACCAAACTCCTCTACACTTTTCGGAGGATCTTTAAAGACAACCATAAACGGAGTGGAGCCACCGGGTTTGATATAGGTATTATTGGTCAGAATGCCAACTTTAGCATTCAAAGCTGATTCCAGTTCTTCCAAGCTCAACACCTGCAATCGGAACAGAGAAACAACATTGCCACAATAAAACTCTTTGGATTGAACTACATTGCCCTGCTTATCGTACAAGCTGGCCCTTAATTTAATAAGTTCTTTAGGTTGGTTAAATCTATTCACGGCCTGGCCTTCAATAACAAATAGCTGACCGATTTTTTCGTTGGTCACAAAATATTGGCGCACATTTTCCAGGGAGATATTTTTCACTCTCTCTTCATTGACCACCTGCTTTTGTTCCAAACTTTCCTGGGTTTGTTTAATAGTGTTTAGACCAGGAATATAGTTTATTAATTGAGGGAAAAAATAGTATATACCTCCGCCGAGCCCGATCAACAGGAAAACCAATAAAATAAAAACAACAAAAAACCTGGATCTCTTTTTGGACTTTTTTTTCTTTTGTGGCGAAATCTCTATTTCTATATCTTTAGGTTCTTTTTCCTCCGTTTCAAACTCCCTCTCCTTCCCGGTCTCCTTTTCATTTTCAGGGGCAACGTCACCGAGACCATCTATTTCGGGTTCGTCCAGCTTTATACCGTCATCTTCTGGTAAACTAGGAGCAAAGATATGTTCGCATCTGGTACATTTGAGTTTAACTCCGGGTTTCAATCTGGACTCGTTTATTTTGTATTTTGTGCTGCATTGCGGGCATTGTACAATCATAAACCACCTCTTAGAATGAATTTTTTTTGTCAAAAGACCAATTCATATATTCCATCCTTGTTCCTGTACTTCTCAGCATAATCTAAACCATAACCAACAACAAAACCTTTTTCCAGAACAAATCCCGGATAGTCAACCTGAACATCCACTTGTCGTCTCTCTCTTTTATCCAATAAGGCACAAATTTTTATACTTTTTGGTTTCCTTGCCTCAAGTACCTTAGTTAAATAATTTATAGAATGACCTGTGTCCACAATATCTTCCACGACGAGAACATTCTTGTTTTCAACGGAAATTTCCATGTCCTTGGAAAAAACAACCTTTCCGGTAGTTGAAGTCTGGTCAGCATAGCTGGATAAACGAACAAAATCCATTTCTGGATCAATAGACAAAGCCCGCATCAAGTCAGCAAAAAATACAAATGCTCCTTTTAACACGCACACAGCAACTAAAGGTTCATTGGCATAATCTTTGGATATTTGCGCGCCCAGTTCCTGAACCCTTGCCTGAATATCCCTCTGACTATAAACAACTTTAAATTGCATTCTGTAACTCCTTAAAAAAAATAATAAACTCCCTTTTTTTTGACCTTTTCCCAAAAACTGGCTAGAATCATTTTTTTCTCCTAACTGGCTAATTAAACTTAATTCTTTTGTCCAGAGTTCATCCACTGTTATTTAAACCTGGCTACGGCAAACCCTGCCATAAAAAGAGTAGTCGAACTCAAAAGATTTCAAAAAACTTTTTTCTCTATATTGCTATCCAGGCATTATAATGATCAGGAGGAATTAATGATAATATGTGTTGATACAGGAGGAACTTTTACTGATTTTATTTACAAAGACGGCAATGAATGGGGTGTGTATAAATTGTTATCTACCCCATCGAATCCAGCAGAGGCTGTATTAGCAGGAATTAGGCATATCGTTAAAGACGGTAAATTCCGTGTTATTCATGGTTCTACTGTTGCAACAAATGCAATTTTAGAAAAAAAAGGGGCCAAGACTGCACTCATAACCAATAAAGGGTTTGAAGATATTATTGAAATCGGTAGACAAAACAGAAGCGAATTATACAATCTCTCATACAAAAAAAATGAGCCTCTTATCCCGCCAAAATTACGATTTGGTATCAGCGGTAGAGTGAACTATGTGGGCACTGTACTGGAAGAAATAGACGAACAAGACCTATTCGAATTAATTGACAAACTGCAAAGAGCCCAGGTTGAGTCCATTGCAGTTTCTCTACTTTTCTCGTTCAAAAATCCAGAGCATGAACTAAAAGTAAAAGAAATTCTTGAAAAGTTGAATATCCCTATATCATTATCTCACGAAATATTATCAGAATTCAGAGAGTATGAAAGAACTTCAACTACAGTTATCAACGCCTATGTTTCTCCAAAAATGAAAAAATATATTACATATATAAAGGATAGTATAGGCGATAACAAACTAAGCATAATGCAGTCCAATGGAGGAACTATTTCTGCTGAAACAGCAATGAAAGAATCCGTGCGGACTATATTGTCCGGTCCTGCCGGAGGTGCTGTTGGAGCATACGAATTAGGCAAGTTGGCTGGATTTGATAGATTAATAACTTTTGATATGGGCGGAACATCTACAGATGTTGCACTTATAGATCAAAGCCTGCCGCTCACACTGGAGTCAAGTATTGCAGAATTTCCCGTAAAAGTGCCCATGATAGATATACATACTGTTGGAGCAGGTGGTGGCTCAATAGCTTATATTGATGCGGGTGGATCATTAAAGGTAGGTCCAGAAAGTGCCGGGGCTGACCCCGGTCCGATATGTTACGGAAAAGGAGAAAACATCACCGTTACAGATGCAAACTTGTTTCTGGGAAGGCTCATCCCGGATAATTTTCTGGGCGGCAAAATGGAGTTACATGTAGATAGATTAAATAATTATTTTAATAAAATGTTTCAAGAAATTGGGCTTTCTCCTGTTGAGTTGGCGGAAGGAATTTTGTCAGTGGCCAATACGGCTATGGAAAGGGCTATTCGGGTAATTTCTGTGGAGAGAGGGTTTGACCCAAGGGAGTTCGTGTTGTTTTCTTTTGGTGGAGCAGGAGGAATGCATGCGGCATTTTTAGCGAAGCTTCTGAATATGCCGAAAGTGCTGGTCCCTAAAAATCCAGGCATTCTCTCTGCTATTGGCATGATGATGGCCGATATTATAAAGGATTATTCTCAGACAGTAATGATTAAGGAAAAGATGGAGTTTGCAGAAATAAGCAAACTGTTTTCTCCTATGGAAGACAAAGCCGTCCATGATTTGTTGTTTGAGGGTATAAACCAAGATAACATTATCTTGGATAAATACCTGGATATGAGATATCAGGGCCAATCTTATGAAATCATTGTTCCCTTTAATGAAAACTATGAAGAAACCTTTCATAAATTGCATGAGAAGACATACGGTTATTCGAACAAAGATAAGCAGGTCGAAATAGTAAATATCAGGTTGAGGGCGAGAGGACTTCCGGACAAACCCCAATTTCCAAAAAGTAAACTCACTAAAAAGGATATTCCCGCCGAGGCCATTATTGATAAAAAAGATGTTATCTTTGACAGCAAAAAAGAACAGACAATAATTTTGGATAGAGATAAACTGATTTGTGGAAACTTGATAAAAGGGCCGGCAATTGTTGTTGAATATACCTCGACTATTGTTATTCCTCCATTTGCTACCGGAGAAGTTGATGACTATGGGAACATAATCATTTCCATAACCTAATGAAATGAATAGTCAGTTTTAGTTCATGGCATCAAACTTTTAACTTAAATACTCGCAAAGGGATTGTTATGAAAGTAAACCCTATTTTGCTTGAAGTTTTCAAAAACAGATTTGCCTCCATTTCAGAGGAAATGGGAGTTACCTTGAATAGAACGGCATTTTCTCCAAATATTAAAGAAAGAAGGGATTTTTCCTGTGCCATTTTTGACGCACAGGGAGATATGATAGCCCAAGCTGCCCATATTCCTGTTCATCTAGGTTCAATGCCTTTGTCAGTAAAGGCAGCGATTCAGGAATATGAATTAAATGAAGGGGATATGATCATCTTAAACGACCCGTTTAAAGGCGGTACTCATTTACCTGATATTACGATAGTTGCTCCTGTCTTTGCCGGAGAGAAAAAACCAGTCTACTATGTCGCAAATAGGGCCCATCACTCTGATGTTGGAGGGATGAGTTCTGGCTCAATGCCCTTATCAAGTTCAATTTTTCAAGAGGGGGTAATAATTCCACCCTTAAAGATTGTAGAAAACAACAAGATTGATGAAAAAGTGATGAAGTTCTTTCTAAATAATGTGAGGACTCCCCAGGAAAGAGAAGGAGACTTTGCCGCGCAGGTTATGGCCAACATCACTGGTGTCAAACGTACAAAAGATCTTATACAAAAATATGGTTTAGAAACAGTAAATTTCTATGCAAAAAACTTAATTGACTATTCTGAAAAAATTACCAGAAAAACAATTTTAGAGATACCAGATGGTATTTATTCTTTTGAAGATGTTCTTGATGACGATGGTTATGGAAACAGCAATATAAAAATCCATGTTAGCATTACAATTAAGGACGATACAGCAACAATAGATTTTTCAAAATCAGACAGGCAAGTAGATGGCAGTGTAAATGCTGTTTATGCAATTACATTATCTGCAGTTTTATATGTCTTTAGATCACTTATTAAAGAAGATATACCAACAAATGCAGGTTGTCAGCGTCCTATAAAAATCATAACCCAAAAGGGAAGTATTGTTGATGCCACTTTTCCTTCAGCAGTGGCCGGCGGAAATGTAGAAACATCACAAAGGATAGTTGATGTTGTGTTGGGAGCTTTATCTCAAGCTTTGCCTGAAAGGATTCCTGCGGCAAGTCAAGGAACAATGAATAACCTTGCCATAGGTGGGATAGATGATAGAAATGATACTCCTTTTGCGTATTACGAAACCTTAGCAGGGGGTATGGGTGCCACTTTTAAACAGGATGGTGACTCTGCAGTACACTCACATATGACAAATACTTTAAACACACCTGTAGAAGCATTGGAGTTCAGTTACCCATTTTTAGTTACCCAATATTCTATTCGTAGAGGGTCGGGTGGAAAAGGACAATACAACGGTGGAGATGGGCTCATAAGGGAAATAAAATTAATTTCCGATGCAGAGGTGACTGTCTTGTCAGAAAGAAGAACCAATGCACCTTATGGCCTTTTTGGAGGTGAAAGTGGAAGGTGTGGTAAAAATATAATAATTCAAAATGGACAAAAAAAGGAAATGCCTGGCAAATTCTTTGTAAAGTTGTGTAAAGGAGATATTCTGAGGATAGAAACACCAGGTGGCGGAGGATATGGACAGATGGATAATAACGCATCTAAAAAACCTTCGTCTGCCACAAAATAAACAAAAGGAGGAAACTACATGAAAACATTTACAAGGATTATGACATTTATCTTTATTGTGGTCTTTTTCGCTGCTCCAGTTCGTGCCGAGGTGATTAACCTTGATCTTAATGCTATTTATGGCCCAACCAGTTTCCATACCCAAGGCGCTTTTGAATTTGCGAAGTTGGTGGAAAAATATTCCGAGGGCACGGTTAAAATCACGGTGCATCCCGGTGGAAGTTTGGGATTTAAGGGGCCAGAATTGCTAAAGGTGGTCAAAGACGGTCAGGTTCCAATGTCGGACATTTTAATGGGGGTAATTGCAGGTAGTGAGCATGTTTTTGGAATTAGTTCTCTCCCGCGACTGGTAAAGAGTTTTGATGAAGCGAAAAAATTATATAATGAGTGTAAGCCCTTGTACCAAAAAGCGGCAAAGAAATGGAACCAGAAATTTTTATATGCTGCCCCCTGGCCTCCAAGCGGCTTGGTAACCAAAAATCCAATCAATAGCGTTGCTGACTTAAAAGGCCTTAAAACACGCACTTATGATAAAAATGGCGCTAAATTTTTAAGAGAATTGGGTGCCTCACCTTTGTCCTTGCCCTGGGGTGAAGTATATTCCTCCCTGCGGACAGGAATGATAGATTCAGTATTAACTTCTGCTGAATCAACAAAAAATGGAAAATTCTGGGAAGTATTATCATATTTTAAAGACATAAATTACGCTTTCCCTCTAAATATGGTAACCATTAACATGGATTACTATAAGGCTCTCTCTAAAGACCAACGAAATGCCCTGGAAAAGGCTGCCGCTGAAATAGAAGAAAAGCAATGGAAGGCATCAGAGGAAAGAACAGTTAAGGCCTTAGAAATAATTAGTAAACATGGAATTAAAGTTTCAAAACCAGATGCAACATTAAACAAAGCAATGGATGAAGCTGCAAAGAAAATTATAGATGAGTTTTTAGAAAAGGCTAAAAGTAGCGAAAAGAAAGTATTAAGCAAATTTGTAAAATAAAATTAAATAATGCGCCTGCGAGCCTGTGGCCAAACCCTATTTTAAGCGCTGATTGAAAGTCCTGGTTTCTGAAATGCATTATAAACGGCTTGGGTAACCCAATCTTAGTAATGCTTGCGGAAAAACAGAGCATCGGGATGCAAGAGCTGAATACTTTGCTGTATTCACCATAACTATCGATAATAAAAAGAATATTTGTTTACCTAAAATATCCCATTATGCTCTGTCCGCAAGCAAGTTTTAGAAGGGTCCAAGTCTTTGTACCAGCATGAAAGAAACCAGGACTGGAATAAACCATGGAAATTAAGTTCATAAAAAGGTTCGGCTACAAGCTCTTGTAAGTATACTATTTGCTGGCGTATTTATTACCAATCCTCAAAGTTTGATACCCATACGATTTTTTTATCGCAACACGCTAAAATAATTAAAATTATTAGCGCTATACAATCCAGCTGATAGCCGGATTGTATAGCTGCATTTCCAGTATAAGGTTATTTTGATGAAAACAAACATTATTAAGCTTGCAGACAAATTATCTAATATAAGTGCATACCTATCTGGTATTCTGATGATTCTTATTATAATTTTGATAACATTTGAAATATTCCTAAGGGCTTTTTTTAATACATCTACATTAATCGCCGACGAATACAGTGCCTATTTTTTTGTTGGCGTTGTTATGCTTGGCCTTGCATACACATTAAAAGAAAATTCACATATAAGGATTACTCTTATTTCTTCAAGATTAAATAAAAAAATTAATAAGTATTTAGATTTATCTGTAACTTTAATCGCGGTCTTAATTTGTAGTTTTCTTTTGTATCACTCAATACTAATGGCTTACGATACATATTCACTTGAAATGACAGCTGATACTATTGCAGAGACACCTTTATA
Organism: Desulfovulcanus sp.; assembly: GCF_982781345.1. Lineage (NCBI taxonomy): Bacteria > Pseudomonadati > Thermodesulfobacteriota > Desulfovibrionia > Desulfovibrionales > Desulfonauticaceae > Desulfovulcanus > Desulfovulcanus sp. The sequence goes on along the minus strand of NZ_CEYAEZ010000012.1, from coordinate 3,644 downwards.
TCTACCTCAACTTTTTCTTCCGATTGGCTTTTTTGTTTTTGATTTACAATTAATATCATACTTCATAAGGAGGCTACCATAATTACCGATCCTTTAATCTTAACATTTGTCCTTTTCGGCATAATGTTCATATTCCTGCTTTCAGGACTATGGATAGGTTTTTCCCTTTTTGCTGCGGGCATTACCGGGATGTTGATATTTAAACTTAATCTTCCGCCAACTATTTCAATCTGGCAAAAGATTGGCGGATTGATGGCTAATTCAGTGTGGAACAGTATCAATTCCTGGTCTTTGACAGCCCTGCCTCTGTTTATATTTATGGGAGAAATCCTATACAGAACAGCTATTTCCACCAGACTACTAAATGGACTATTGCCGTGGCTGTCTAATATACCTGGAAGGCTTCTGCATATTAACGTAGTGGCTTGTTCACTTTTCGCAGCAGTGTCTGGCTCTAGCGCAGCCACAACAGCAACAGTTGGAAAAATTACTTTAGACGAGCTTTCAAAGAGAGGATATGACAGACAACTCGCCATAGGCTCTCTGGCCGGTGCGGGGACATTAGGATTTCTTATTCCTCCGAGCTTGATAATGATTATCTATGGCATCCTATCCGATACTTCGATTGGTAAACTTTTTATCGGAGGGGTGATCCCGGGCTTAATTCTTGCTGGTAGTTATTCTGCTTTTATTATTTTTAAAGCAATAACCAATCCAGATATAGTCCCTAAAAGTGACGAAAAATATTCAGTCAAAGAAAAAATTAAATCTTTAAAAGAGTTAATACCTGTCTTCTCTCTGATTTTTATTGTTCTAGGCGGTATTTACCTTGGCTATACAACACCAACCGAAGCTGCTGCCATAGGAGTTGTAGGCTCTATAATCCTAGCATTAATTTTTAAAAATTTAACCACAAAGAGATTTATTGAGGCAGCTTTGAATGCAGTTAAAACAACAGCAATGATCTCATTTATAATTACCGGAGCTGCATTTTTGTCTCAAGTTGTCGGATTTGTGGGCATAGCTAGAGCTTTAAGTGAATATATTGCGAGTCTTGGCTTATCTCCATACTTATTGATATTTGTTATTGGAGCTATGTATCTTGTTTTAGGAATGATACTTGATGGCATCTCTATAGTTGTGATGACTTTACCTATTGTGTTGCCTATTATATTAGCTGCTGGATTTAAACCTTTATGGTTTGGAATATTTTTAGTATTTATGGTTGAATTGTCACAAATAACCCCTCCAGTAGGATTTAGCATTTTTGTTATCCAAGGAATATCCAACGAAAAGGTGGGAAACATTTTAAAGGCTACCTTCCCCTTTTTTATAATTATGATTTTAATGGTTATTTTGATTACAGTTTTCCCGGAGGTAGTTTTTTATTTACCGCAAAAAATGATCCGATAATTTTTTAACAGACGATCTGTTAAATTCTAAACTTAAAACCAGTATTTGTTGGTGTCCTTATTATGACTTAGAGCAATTTTACAATAAATTAATGGGATGACATCGTAAAAAAGGCAGGACTAAAGTCCTGCCTTTTTACATGAAAATTAAAATTTTAGATTACTATATTTTTGTTATTGTTAGATACTTTCCCCGAACTAAATCGCTTTACCCAAGCATCTTCACTACTTAAGAGTCTGTTGCCAAACCCTATTTTGACTACCAGATTAGAAATCCTGGTTTCTTGAATGCATTGCAAAGAGCTGGGTAAGTCCCGCACCCATTTTCAGCAAATTTTGTGGCAAAGCAAAAAATTAACTTTAAAATCATCAATGCTCATCGCTATTCAGATACTTAGTCAAAATGGGTGCGGGACGAAGCTTGCGGAAGAACAGAGCATCGGGATGAATGGGCTAAATATTTTGCTATACTAACCATAACTATCGATAATAAAAAGAATATTTGTTTACCCAAAGTATCCCGTTATGCTCTGTCCGCGAGCAAGTCTTTTACCCAGTTGAATCCAGCGAAGCTGGGCTGGCTTTGCCAATATTCAACAGGGGTAGATGGGTCCAAGTCTTTGTACCAGCATGAAAGAAACCAAGACTGAAATAAACCTTGGAAATTAAGTTGATAAAAAGGTTCGGCCACAAACTCATAAGTAAAATTCTGTTTAAACCAGGTCAAAATGAAAAAATTTAAAAATATATAGCTGAGAAAACTTTGACGAACGTCTAAATTAAAGGCATAATTAATAACCAAAAATGTTTTGAGGGGTGATTATGAAAAACGAAAAGCAAATAATGAATGCCGAACAAATGCAAAAAACCCTGGAAAGACTAGCCTATGAAGTTCTAGAACGTATATCTGACTTTTCCAAATTAGCCCTTATTGGTATTCAAAGACGCGGCGTTGATTTAGCCGAACGCATAAAAAAAATCCTGGAACAAAAAACAAAAAAACAATTAGACTTAGGTAAGCTAGACATTAATCTTTACCGGGACGACTGGACCAATTTGGCCTCTACCCCCTCTATTAATAAGACCGATATTCCGTTTGACCTAGGTGAAAAAGATATTGTTTTGGTAGATGACGTTCTCTTTACAGGCCGTACTGTCCGGGCAGCATTGGAAGCCATTTTAGATTTTGGCCGTCCCAAAACCATCAAGCTTCTGGTTTTAATTGACCGGGGACACAGGGAACTTCCCATCCATGCAGACTTCGTGGGCAAAAAGTTAAACACTTCCAGACGAGAGCTCGTACATGTTCTAACTAAAGAGCATGACGGTGAAGACATGGTTGTGTTAGAAGGATAGAAGGCTAAAAATAGAAAACCTGGAAAGATAAACACTTTTAACTTTAAATAGTTAAGGTACTTTTTAATGGACTACCCTCAACTTTCTACCTATATATTTAAACTCTCCCTAACGGCAATTTTAGGGGGAATTATTGGCTTTGAACGTGAATCACACGGACAAAGCGCAGGCTTTCGCACCAACCTTTTGGTTGCTATAGGAGCCTGTTTGATGATGATTCTCTCTTTAGCAATCACTGATATATTCAAAGAATATAATGTAAACAGCGTTATTCGTCTTGATCCAGCGCGAATTGCCTCTTACGCTATTGCCAGCATGGGTTTCTTAGGCGCGGGAGCAATTATTAAGGGAAAAGGATCCGTACGAGGGTTAACAACTGCTGCAGGTCTATGGCTAGTAACCGGCATTGGCCTCACTGTAGGAGCTGGATTATATATTCCAGCCATTTTAACCACTATCATCAGTATATTTGTCCTCTACCCTTTACGTTTTTTTCGCCGAACCATAACCCATGATCAACACACCCTTTTAACTCTCAGGTGTGAATGTTCCGAAGCCCCTTTGAACATGATCAAGGCGGTCCTATCCCTTTACGAACCTAACTTGCGGATAAAATTTATCAATTATTACCAAGATAAAGTGGAAGGCTATGTAACCTATAAAATAAGGTTACACAGTAAAGATACTCTGCCCTGGAACAAGATTGTATCCCAACTACTTGATTTACCTCAGATAAAGACTATTTCCTGGGAAGAAGCAGATGTGCCTTAATATAGCAGGAACTAGTTGATTACTCAACTTTCTGACATGATTAACATCCCCAAATTACTACACAATTGAAGAGTGCATTTTCTGAAATGCATTACAAACGGGTTG
>NZ_CEYAEZ010000011.1:0-53026 GCF_982781345.1 Desulfovulcanus sp. | reverse complement strand
GTTGTTTTCCAGAGCTGTAGATGATGTCCGTAAAGCCGAACACCGGGAAACTGCTTTGCCCAAAGGGACACGGTGGGCAGTCCTGAAATCATGGGAGACAGAGCTTACCGCTAGCCAGCGAGAGGCCTTGCTGGAGTTGGAAACCAAAGGATTTCTCACAGCGACAGCATATAGAATCAAAGAACAACTGAGATGGATACGCCATGCTGAAAGCGAGCAAGCACTTAAGTGGCGAATCACTCGTTTTATACGTCATGCCTATGAACAGAACGGCTCAGAAGAACTACTGAAGCCCATTGGCAAGGCATTAGAAACTTTAAAAAAACATATTAACGCAATAGCAAGGCGCTGGATGTCTGGGCATACCAATGCCCGGCTAGAGGGTCTAAACGGTTTGTTCCAGGCAGCACGTGCAAGAGCTAGAGGCTATCGTAATGTGGAGAATTTCATCACCATGATCTATCTCATTGCAGCCCCAATTCAGGCTCTACTCCAAACAGAAATTCTACAGTAAACGTCGAAGAGCCTTATATATCTTATTTTTGCGCTGGGTATATTTTTTAAATATTTGTGTTGTTTTGTGTTGTTTTTATAAAAAACGTAAACCAGCTTTGAGTTTAGCTTGATTTGCAAACCTGAGTTTTTGCAGGCACATCATATATTTCTTATTATTAAGTTTAACTTATAAAGCTTATATGAAATTATCTATTATTACAGCCTGCTTTAATGCGGAAAAAACAATAAGGCACACAATTGAGTCAGTTCTTTCGCAGGGACATGATGATATTGAATATATTATACTTGATGGTGCTTCTACAGATGGAACAATAAGCATTGTAAAACAGTATAAAATCAGATTTCAAAAATAATTTCTGAGCCAGATAGTGGTATTTATGAGGCATTAAATAAAGGAGTTAAGCTTGCTTCTGGTGATGTAATTGGTTTTCTTCATGCTGATGATATTTATGCGAATAAAAATATTGTAGAAAAGGTCGTACAATGTATAGCTGGTGAGCAGGTGGATAGTTGTTATGGCGACCTGGTTTATATTGATAAGAAAAATCAAGGAAAGATAGTAAGATATTGGGAATCATGCGCTTATGAAAGCGATTTATTTAAAAAGGGATGGATGCCTCCACATCCTACTTTTTTGTGAAGAAAATTAGTTATGATAAATACGGATATTTTAATACAGACTTAAAAATAGCCGCTAATTACGATCTTATGCTCAGGTTTTTATATAAACATAAGATTTCTACTTGTTATCTACCCAAAATTTTAGTAAAAATGAGGATAGGTGGGGAGAGTAATAGAAGTTTAAGGAATATTTTGCAAAAATCCAAGGAAGATTATATGGCTCTTAAAGAGAATGGCGTTGGAGGGATATATACGTTGTTGTTAAAAAACATAATTAAAATACCGCAATTTTTTAGGAGAGTTTGAGGCGGTGCATGCGATAGCAGCCTTGCCATTTATGAAGCTTATATTTCAACTGCAGACGCACGCAGACTTTTGAGGGTTAAGGATTAAGGAGTAAGGGGTAGGAATTAAGTGCGACAGGGTAGGGAAAGCTTATTTCTTTTCACCGCAGACGTACCAAAGGTCGCAGACAAGCGTCGCCCGGCGACTTGTCGAGCGCGCTACTGTCCTGGCCTGAAAGCCAGGGAAGGATATTTGAATTTTGGCTCTTATCATACCTGAACAGTGCCTGTGCTTAATTTTGATGCTAGAAAATTTAGGGCAAAAAAGAGGGGGTACTCGATTGTTACAGGTATAATAGATTATTTTAGTAATTAACTATACTTCATTGGGGGAGAAAGTGAATAAAGTTGCATTGATAACGGGAATTACCGGACAAGATGGTGCATATCTTGCGGAGTTTTTGCTTAAAAAAGGTTATATAGTGCATGGAATAAAGAGAAGGGCGTCACTTTTTAATACTGACAGAGTTGATGCTCTTTATAAAGATCCCCATGAAGAGGATGTAAGTTTTTTCTTGCACTATGGGGACATGACTGATTCTACAAATTTAATAAGAATAATACAGGAAGTCCAGCCTGACGAGATATACAATCTGGCTGCTCAATCTCATGTAAAAGTTTCATTTGAAACTCCAGAATATACTGCAAATGCGGATGCTCTTGGAACCTTGAGGATATTAGAGGCAATTAGAATATTAAAAATGGAAGATAAGACGAAGTTTTATCAGGCTTCAACCTCCGAACTTTATGGAAAAGTTCAGGAGATACCACAAAATGAAAAGACGATGTTTTACCCAAGGAGCCCATATGCCGCTGCTAAACTTTATGCTTATTGGATAACGGTAAATTATAGGGAAGCATATAATATGTTTGCCAGCAACGGGATCCTTTTTAACCACGAATCTCCTATTAGAGGAGAGACTTTTGTAACAAGGAAGATTACGCGGGCTGCAGCAAGGATCAGGTTTGGCCTGCAGAAAAAGCTATATCTTGGGAATTTGGATGCTAAGAGAGATTGGGGACATGCGAAAGATTATGTTGAGGGGATGTGGCTTATCGTGCAGCAGGATGAGCCTGATGATTTTGTTTTGGCAACCGGGGAGGCCCACTCTGTAAGAGAGTTTGTAGAATTGGCTTTTAGGGAAGTTGGGATAGAGGTTGAGTGGGTAGGTAAAGGCGTCCAGGAGAAGGGAGTTGTCCGGGGGATAAGAAGTTGTGCAGATGAGAGGGCTGGAAAAGAAGATAAATTCTCGCGCCAAGACGCCAAGACGCCAAGAGGGGAAGAGGAAGATGAGAAGATGAGAAGTTGGGAAGATGAGAAGTTAAAAGAAGGGGATGTAGTGATAGAGATTGATCCGAGGTATTTTAGGCCGACAGAAGTTGATTTTCTTCTTGGTGATGCAACAAAGGCAAGAGAAAAACTTGGCTGGAAACCAAAGCATACTTTTGAGGAACTTGTTAAGGATATGGTTAGTGCTGATCTTGAGCTGGCTAAAAGAGAGTTGTATCTTAAAAATGGTGGTTATAAGTATCGTAACAACTGTGAGGATTAAAGCTAGAGATAGATAGAATGAATATAATTGTTAACCGCAGACTCACGCAGACAGACGCAGACGAGCCCTGGCAACGACTTGCTGCCAGGGCTGGCGTACTGGCCCTTCGGGCCATGAATGATTTTTCCTGAGTGCAAAATGTTTGATGCAAATATAAATATAATTAATATCCTTGGCCGAAGCCAACATTTTTTGTTCTGCAGACCTTGCCGAAGAAAATGTCTGTCTAAGTAGTGTGTGTCTGTGGGTAAATAAACATGGATATTAATCAATTGACTTACGCAATCAACGGGGCCATTTTTGAAGTAAATAGAGTGCTTGGGCCTGGATTTTTGGAGAAGGTTTATGAGAAGGCACTATTTATAGAGTTGAAGGACCGAGGTTTTTACGTAAAAGCACAAGCGCCAATTGATATAAATTACAAGAGCCAATGCGTTGGTGAGTATATAGCGGATTTGTTGGTTGAAGATTGCGTGATTATAGAACTTAAGACTGTTGAGCGATTGGAAAAGATTCACGAAGCTCAACTTTTGAATTATTTGAAGGCAACAGGCCTGAAAGTAGGGTTATTGGTGAATTTTAAGTCTCCCAAGGTAGAGATAAAGCGTTTTGTTTTAGAACTGACCGAAAACCAGTAATTATTAACCGCAGACTCACGCAGACACCCCCTGCCAGGAAGTCGCTGGCAGGGCTAAACTTCTGGCCTTTCAGGCTGGATGAGGTATTTGAAGTTCGATTTTTATCGTATCAGATATGGCATTAGCTCAGGTTGGAAGTGATGCGTGTAAGTAAAGAGTCCTCTCTGCCCTTCGGGCCGTCAGGCTTTTGTTCGGCAAAGTCTGCCGAACAAGAATGTCTGCGTTAGTCTGCGTGCGTCTGCGGTTAAATAAATAAGGTTGTCTATTATGCACAAAAATTCAAAAATTTACGTCGCAGGGCATAGAGGGTTGGTTGGCTCTGCAATCATCAGGAAACTGGAAGAAAAGGGCTATAGCAATATTATTACCAGAACTCATGCTGAACTTGATCTTACCAGGCAGGATGATGTGGAAAGGTTTTTTGAGGAAAACAGGCCTGAATATGTTTTTTTAGCTGCTGCAAAAGTTGGAGGTATTGTTGCAAACAATACTTATAAAGCAGAGTTTATCTATGACAACCTTATCATTGCAGCCAATGTAATTAATGCCTCTTATAAATTTGGTGTAAAAAAACTCCTTAATCTTGGCTCATCCTGTATATATCCCAAGTTTGCACCTCAACCAATGAAGGAAGAGTATTTACTGACTGGTAGTTTGGAACCTACAAATGAACCTTATGCTATTGCCAAGATAGCAGCAATTAAGCTCTGTAGATATTATAATGAGCAATATGGGACAAATTTTATATCTGTAATGCCTACAAATCTTTATGGTCCCAATGATAATTTTCATCTCTTGAATTCCCATGTTTTGCCTGCTCTTATAAGAAAATTTCACCTCGCTAAACTCCTGGAGGAAGAGAATTTTGATGCAATCAAGAGGGATTTCATTAAAAATGGTGATGGTAATATCCAGGCAGGCGAAAAAAGTATCTCCCTTGATCCGGCCTCATCTACAGATGAGGTACTGGAAGTCTTGAAATTTTACGGCATCTCAACTTCTCATCTTCCCAACTTCCCAACTTCTTCCGTCACCCTCTGGGGCACAGGTAAGCCAAGAAGGGAATTTTTGCATGTTGATGACCTGGCCGATGCCTGTATTTTTTTGATGAAAAATTATGATTACAAGGAGATAGGTGAGTTTGTAAATGTTGGTACAGGAAAAGATATAACCATTAGTGAGCTTGCAGAACTTGTGATGAGTGTCGTTGGGTTCAAAGGAAAACTTAAATTTGATAGCTCTAAACCTGATGGTACTCCAAGAAAGCTTTTGGATGTCTCTAAATTAAATGATTTGGGATGGAGAGCAAAAGTCCCACTGAAAGAGGGTGTTAAAATGACATATGATCGGTATGTTAGAATGGACAAAAAATGATTTCCGATAAATATTTTCTGGAAATCATCTATTTAGGCCTGATTTTTTTATTTCCCTGTTTTATCTCTTGTCTTTGCATCAATATCTGCACGTATTGGTCAGCCGGATGCTCGCAAAATTCATTTTGCTCCTATTCACATCAGGGAGGTAGCCCGACAATGGTGGCTAGTCTTTTATGCCAATATTTATGGGTCAGAAATTGACTTCAGGAGGAAAAAGGGGGGATTACGAGCTCCAGTTATAATTTTTTTGGTTTGATGGATGATAAATTTTCCCCTCGGCTTAAACTGAAGTTTTGAGGGTGAATCCTGGCTGCTTTATGGATTATGGATGTTTAGCCAGTTCAGTGATGGAGGAATGAATGACAAGATCAATTCTATTAGCAATTTTTGACGTTTTCGGAATATGTTTAGCAATTTTTTTAAGTGCAACCATTACACTTAAGCCAACTACAACCATTTTTTCCTATCACACAGGTCCCATTTTTTTTACCATCATTTTTACTATATTTTTCTTTTATATATTTAATCTCTATGATTTAAGTGGGTTAAAGGCCTTTGGCGAGACATTTTTACGTGTCTGTGCAGGTGTTATTTTGTCTAGTCTGACCACTGCAGCGTTTTTTTATATCCTTGGTCATTGGCAGTTCCCGCAATCTTTGTTTTTCGCTGAAAGTTTTTTGGCAATAATTTTGCTGACCTTGGTGCGTTGGGCGTTTTCTTTTTTTATTGTTGCCTTGCCTATGGGGAAAGTTCTTATAATTGGCGCTGGCAGGGCAGGACAGGCGATTGCTAAAATTTTGCAGGCCCAGGTAGTGGGCTTTGTTGATGATGATCCTACAAAATGGCGTAGCGACCCAGGTAATTTTTTTGTTACCGGCCCAATAGATAATCTGATGTCTATTCTTGATGAGACTGGTGTAAAAAAACTTATTCTGGCTATTACTCACAACCGCAGGGAAAAGCTTATTCAGGAACTATTAAAGGCACGGTTAAAAGGAATAGAGATTGATGAAATGGTTGCTGCTTATGAGAGGATAACCCAAAAGGTGCCGGTGCACCACATTCAAGATCGGTGGTTGATTCTGGAACGGGGCTTTAACTTGTATTCAAAGGATTTGATTAATAAAAGTAAGCGTTTTTGCGATGTCGCGGTCTCATTTTTGGGGCTTGTCCTCTTATCACCGCTGTTTTTTATTGTAGCCATTTTGATTAAATTGGATTCTTCGGGCCCAGTAATCTTTAAACAAAAAAGGGTTGGCTTAAATGAACGTGAGTTTTACTTATATAAATTTCGTTCCATGTATAATGATGCGGAAAAAAATGGTGCAGTTTGGGCACAGGAAAATGATCCTCGGGTGACGAGGGTTGGTAGGTGGCTAAGGAAACTGCGAATAGATGAACTCCCTCAACTTTGGAATGTCCAGAAAGGGGTTATGAGTTTAATTGGGTGTAGGCCGGAGCGGAAGGAGTTTGTGGATAAGCTTGAACAAATTATTCCTTATTATTATATCAGACATACTATAAAACCAGGGATAACTGGTTGGGCACAAATCAACTACCCGTATGGAGCAAATATAGAAGACGCTGTCCAAAAACTAGAATATGATTTGTATTACATAAAAAACATGTCTCTTCTCTTAGATACTAAGATTTTCCTAAAAACCATTGGGGTGGTGCTCTTTGGTCAGGGGGCGAGATAATTTAAGGCTCTTCGACGTTTACTGTGGAATTTCTGTTTGGAACAGAGTTTGAATTGGGGTTGCAATGAGATAATTCATGGTGATGAAATTCTCCACACTTGTTATTTGTTCAAACATATGAGGATAGATACATGTGCTTGTGCAGAATACAGATATTTTAGCCTCAGACATAGAGGTAGTCTGAAAAAGAAAATCAAGTTTATCCTGAGCTGAGAGTTTTTTTGACTTCATATGGTTGTTTTCCTGCAGATACTGTTTGTTTTCATGTAAAAAACAGTGTTATAAGGGAGTCTAGATTGTTTAGCATATAGAAGCAATGCTTCTGAAACCGGTCGACTCAGGCGGTATCTTTCCTGACACTGATGGGAAACTAAGACTCAAGACCCGAAACTGCCAGGAAAAAAACTCAGCCCTTGATACACTGCAGTAGCCAGGACAAAGGCAAAAAGGGTGTTAAAAACCATGCTAAACAAAGCCCAGCGCCAGGAACCGGTTTCTTTGGCAATGGCCACTATGGTTACCAGGCAAGGGGCATATAAGAGGATAAACAAGATCAGGCTGACGGCCCTTTTGACATCCCAGCTAGGATCCCGGGCAATTTTGTCAGCCAGAGATATTGGTTCCTCAACCTCGACCTGGCCCAGGGAATAGGCCGTTCCCAGGGTGGAAACGATAACCTCCTTGGCTGCAAAGCCGCCTATGAGAGATATATTTATCTTCCAGTCAAATCCGGCCCACCTGGTCACAGGTTCCAGCAATGTCCCTAATCGTCCTGCCAGTGAATATCTAAGCCTTTCTTGAGCCAGGTTTGCATCAAGCTGAGTAAGGAGTTGGTTAAGTTCTAAAATTAATGCCTGGTCCCCGTTTTGGGCCTTAATTTCCTGGATTTGCCGTTCTATTTCCGCTTTGTGCTGGGTAAATTTATGGATTTGTTCGTGAGGCAAACGGGGAAATGTCATGGCAGCCCATAGCAGGATTGAAATGGCCAGGATCACGGTGCCTGCTTTTTTGATATATTGCCAGGTCCTTTCCCAGGTATGAATTAGTAGCCCCCTTAAAGTGGGAAAGCGGTAGGGCGGAAGTTCCATTACAAAAGGAGTAGGGGCGCCTCTAATAATGGTCGAGCGTAATATTCGGGATACAATCAGGGCTGCTGCCCAGGCTGTCATGGAGATGAGAAAAAGTACCGTTGGTTTGTTCTTGGGGAAAAAAACTCCTACCAGCAGGATGAAGATGGGCAATTTTGCTCCGCAAGGCATAAAAGGGACAGTGAGCAAGGTGGCGAGCTTTTCTTTGGGGCTGCGCAAGGTCCTGGTAGCCATAACTCCCGGCACGGCACAACCTCCTGCAATGCCGCCGGAGATAATAAAGGGCATGACAGAACAGCCATGCAGGCCAAAAATGCGGAACACGCGATCAAGCATGTATGCTACCCTTGCCATGTACCCCGAGTCCTCCAGGAAGGCTATACACATGAACATTAAGGCAATTAGAGGGACAAAGCTAAGGACACCGCCAACGCCACCTATTATTCCCGAAACCACCATTGACTGCAAAAGACCGGGCGGGATGAGTCTGGTAGCCGTATCAGCCATCCAGGCAAAAAAGTTTTCCACCCAGTTCATCGGGATTTCACCGAGCCAGAAAGTAAATTTATAAATGGCGTAGAGAATCAGGGCCATGATCAGAGGGCCAAAAAATTTGTGCGTCAAGACCCTGTCTATTCGGTCTGATATGGCTATACGCTCTTTCTGGGTGTCGCGTTTTATAACATCCTTGAGCAGGGAGGAGATAAATCCGTAACGGTAATCAGCAACAATGGCCTCGGGATAGGTATTCAAAGTTTTTTGGCAATGTTCTGCTATCCTGGTTGCGGCTTGCTCCAGTTCCCTGGCCAATGTTTTATTGGTTTTTAGGCCCAGAGCCCGGATTTCATCATCACCTTCCAGGTATTTGAGGGCTGTCCAGCGGGGGGGATAAAGGTTGGTGAGAAAATGGTTTTGCTCAATCTTCTCCGTCATTTGCTGGAGTACAGGGTCCAGGTCAGGGCCATAGGAAATGTTTAAGGGGGTCCACGACCCCGCGGAAGAATCAGCCAGTTCAATTATGTTCTGGATAAGGAGGTCTTTGCCCAAGCCCTGCCTGGCCACTGTTTCCACAACAGGAACTTTTAACCGTTTGGACAAAAGCTCTGTATTAATGGTGAGTCCTTTTTGGCGTACCTCATCCATCATATTCAGGGCCAAGATAATTGGTATACCCAACTCCATGATCTGGACGGCCAGGTAGAGGTTGCGTTCCAAAGCGCCAGCGTTGAGCACATCCACAACCAGGTCTGGCTTTTCTTTGGCCAAAAAGTTTCTGGCCACTAACTCCTCTTGAGAGTAAGCTGTCAGGGAATAAGTACCTGGCAAGTCAACAAAGTGGAGTAGGCGGTCCTGGACTTCTATAAAGCCTTCTTTTTTTTCTACAGTAATTCCCGGATAATTGCCGACATGCTGCCTGGAGCCGGTCAGGCTGTTAAATAAGGTGGTTTTGCCTGAATTTGGGTTGCCAGCAAGGGCGATGATTATTTTTTTCTTACTCATCCAAGACCTCCACCATAATATGGTCGGCCTCATTATTGCGCAGGGTCAAAGTGAAGTCTTTGACGCGCAATGCCACCGGATCTTTTAGAGGAGCGCGGCCAATGACCTGCACTTCAGAGCCTGGAACGAGACCCATATCCCGGATGCGCCGGCCAACTTCGCCTCGAGCAGTAATGCTCTTGATTCGGGCCTTCTGGTTTATCTTTAACTGGCGTAAACACAGTGTTTCAGGCATATCTTCTTCCTTTAGTGTAAGGTATAAGGTTCTGGGGTTAAGGCTTATAACTAATGGCTCATGACCAAAAGCTTGTTAATGGGGTATTCAAAGTCAGGACCGGTTATCAAAATATGGAACAGATAATCCTCTCTAGTTGTTATTTAGACGGACTGTCTTCAATTCTCGTCATTCTGAACGAAGTGAAGCGTGGAGAAGTATCTATCTCGTAAGCGAGACAACTCTCCCACTGCCGATGAGATCCTTCGCCCCGCCGTGAGCGGGACTCAGGATGACGTTTTTTGACGGTACTTTTTCTTGTTATAATGTTTTTTGTTGATGAACATTATTATTGAAATCAAGGGAGCAAACTTTATCCTGAAGTTATTCCCTGATGATCATTGTCCAAGGGTAGGTGTGTCGATGAATTCCAAAATTTAGTTGATAATCCGATTTTGTCAAGCAAAATTTGGCGAGCCTAACTTTTTCTGTCTTGCCTGGAAGTGATATTTCTGGCACTTCCCTAAGACTATGAAGAATTACGACGCACTTGCTTTGTTTTCTGGAGGTTTGGACAGTATCCTGGCGGTCAAGGTTGTTCAAAAACAAGGTCTTGATGTCTTGGGCCTACACTTTGTTTCGCCGTTTTTCGGGCACCCGGATAAAGTGGCTCATTGGCAGGAGCTTTATTCCATTCCCATTAAAATCGTTGATGTTGCCGAAGAATATATGCGTATATTGCAGGAAGGTCCCAGGTTTGGCTGGGGCAAGGTGTTAAATCCTTGTGTAGATTGTAAAATTTTTATGCTTAAAAAGGCCAAGGAGCTTTTAAGTCACTACGGGGCCAAATTTATTATTTCTGGCGAGGTGTTAGGCCAGAGGCCCATGTCCCAGCGCAGGGATGCCCTGTACTTGATCCGTCGGGAAGCGGAGGTAAAGGACGTTTTATTAAGACCCCTCTGTGCCAAGCATCTTGACCCTACCCCTATGGAAGAGTCCGGACTTGTTGATCGAGATAAGCTTTTGGGAATATCTGGCCGGGGCCGAAAAGAACAACTAAGATTAGCCCGGGAATTTGGGCTCCGGGAGATTCCAACGCCGGCCGGAGGGTGTTTGCTAACTGATAAGGAGTCTGCCAAGCGCTATCTGCCACTTTTGCAAAAGGTAAAGGGGGCAGAAGCCAGTGACTTTTACCTGGCCAATGTAGGGCGGCAGTACTGGTCAGGCAATTATTGGTTAAGTATTGGCAGGGATAAAAATGATAATCAGCAACTTCTGCGCCTAGCCAAGGATAGTGATTATATTTTTAAGCTTAAAGATTTTCCCGGCCCCATTGCCTTGGGCCGCTCTGCTGGAAAGGGGGAAAGCGGGGAAGAGGAGAGACAGGGAGAAGATTGGCCGGAGGAAGTCATCTTAAGTGCTGCTTCTCTGGTTTGTGGATTTTCGCCCAAGGCCAGGAAAAGTAAACGAAAGGTAGTGGTAGAAATTCGTAAAGACAAAGAAAAGAGATCTGTTCTGGTTTTGCCGGAGGATGGTTCTTCAATGGATTGGCAGGAGCCAAGGTGGGAAAAGGGTTAAAGCTGCAAAGGCTGGGAGAATTGGTTTATTGGTTGATCGGCTGGCTCTTCAACCATCGACTATTTAACAACTCAATTATTAAATCAAGTTGCCACTAAACATTAAACTAACATATAATAGAACCGATTATGTCAACTATTACCATAAATATTATTTTTGTTCTTCTAAGTGCAGTGCTCCTCTGGTTGGGGGCGAACTGGATTGTAGGAAGTGCTTCGGCCATTGCCAGGAAATTTAGGCTCTCGGAACTGGTAATTGGTCTGACCGTAGTAGCTCTGGGCACCTCTTTACCAGAGTTTTTGGTCACAGCCACTGCTGCCTTTAAGGGGCTAAGCGATATTTCCTTGTCCAATATAGTTGGCTCCAATATTTTTAATCTGGGTCTTATTTTGGGGCTGATGGCCCTCATAAGGCCGGTCAAGACCCACAAGACACTAGTTTTTAGGGATGGACTGGTTCTCTGGGGCTTAACCATTTTTATTCTTATTTCGGTCTTGGACCTGAAAATGGGGCTAGGAGCAGGAATAGTTCTTCTCCTAAGCCTTGTCCTGTACAATGGCTTTATAATTTTGCGTAGTAGCAAGGTACCTGAAGAACTGGAATTACCTTCACAGAGAAAGGCTACCTGGCTGGATTATCCAAAACTTATTTTGGGTTTTGTCATGGTCAGTTATGGCGGACATCTTATGGTGGAAGCGGCATCAACCCTGGCGCGTCTAGCCGGGGTCAGCGAATGGGCCATAGGGGTTACCGTTGTGGCAGCCGGAACGTCTTTGCCAGAACTAGTCACCTGTCTAGCTGCAGCTTTAAAAGGAAAAAGTGATATGCTTTTGGGAAATCTCCTTGGCAGTGACATTTTTAATTTTGCTGGTGTACTGGGGCTAACTTGCGTGCTCAAACCTCTTTCTGTTTCACCTTCCGCGCTGTCCAGCTTGTATGCGCTGATTACTATGGTTTTTTTGGTTTTGTTGTTTATGCGGACCGGATGGAGGGTGTCCAGGCTAGAAGGGGCATGCCTTATCTTCATAAATCTGGCCAGATGGGTGAAGGATTTTGTGTAACCGATCTCAGGGTTAAAAATTAACGGGGGCTTACAATGCGTGATCATAAAGGTGTTTATTATTATCCCAATCCGGCAAACAAAAAAGAACGGATGTATGTACGTGAAAATGATGGGATGATTGAGTTTAGGCTATGGAACCAGGATCATCCAGAAGTTTGGGAGAGACATGGCTGGTTGGATATCGACATTATCCGTCGCGCAGCTAAGATGTATAAAGGCAAGGGTAAAGGCGAGGATCCTTTAAAATTATATGACCTGGATATTGCCAGGGCCTTGCTCAAGGAAAAGGGTTAAAAGGGGTAGAGGGGTAAGGATTAAGGGATAACCAGCTATTTTAATTCAATTTTTATGGCGAGATATGTATCGCCTCGCTTTATCTTCAAACAAAGAGGCCTATCTTTCTTTTTAGCGGCCACGGCAATTTTATGCAAATCAAATAGGGATGTAATTTTTTGTTCATTGGCCAGGACAATTATGTCTCCTTTTTTTATCCCGGCTTGATATGCTTTAGATGGATTTAACACTTTCTTAACAATAAACCGTCCCTGCTCTTCTTTGATCATCATGCCCAGAGGGGCCACCCTAGGGCTTGGACAGTAAAAATAAATGGGGTTTTGTGAGGACAGGTCCTTCAGTGTGCGTAAGGGCTCCAGGCGCACAATTTTTGCATGGGGATCAAGTATCTTGAGTCGGTATTCAATGCCCCAACCATTTTCCACATGACCTGACCCGGCCAGAATGAGTACAGGCCGATTTAATTTTTTCTGCCATTTAAAGGCCTGTTCTGCCATTTTGCTATCCCAAATAGACTGGATGAGAAGAAACCTGTCCAGATTCGGTTTTCTTTTTTGCATCAAATCCTGATGCAGGCTAAATTGAGCTATAAGAGAATCTTTTTGTTCCTTTGGAGCAGGGATAATCTTTTGGGGCAGATATTTTTTGTCGTTTGAGGATAAACTATCCAGACCTTCATGGGCAATTTTGCGGATAAGGTTGTTGGGCAGGTTCAGGGCGACAATTTTTAGGTTATGTTTCCTTGCCCAGGCAAAAATAGGGGCATAAAGATCAAAGTCATAGCCCCAGCTGTCTTCCCACTTAAGTGCCTGAGGCAGCTTTTGCAGGCTGATGCGGCCTTGCGTGAATTGATCCAGGATTTCCTGCTTGTCTTCACTGACCATTTCCAGCCCTAAAATGGGGCCTGCGCCTTTTTGTGTCAGAAGCTCTAAGATCTTTAATTGGACCTTGTGGTCACAGGAGCTGCGATGGCCTTCACCGACAAGGACAAATTGTGCCCCTTTAAGCTGGGCCAACAATTTGTCTTCAGATAAAACAGAACCATTCCCGGCTAAAAAAGAGCCCGGTCCAGGCTTTTGGTCAGTCTTAAGGACCGGGTCTTTTACAGCACAGCCTACCAGGGCCATGCAAAGTATGACTAGGGTAAGAGAATTTAAAAAGATCCCTAGTCCCATTTTCGCTTGTCTTCGATAGGCCTGATCTGTGGAGGGAGTGTACCAGGAGCCAGAACTTTAAGGGTAGGCCTGATTTTGATCTTTTCTCTGAAGACGTGCAGCAGTTCTGCTTCACGTTTGAAGCTGGAGGCCTCAATGTACAAGGTCATTTCATCAATACCACCAGGATTGGTAACTTCAATCTGCCATCTCTTGATTTCTTCAAAAGCAGCCATAACCTGTTCGACCTGATGCGGATAGACAAACATACCCTTAATCCTGGCTGTGGTATCTACACGGCCGACAATATTTCCTAGTCTGGGTGAGGTTCGACCACAAGGACACGGGGAATAGTCAATATAAGACAGGTCACCTGTTGCAAGCCTGATCAAGGGGTAGGTCTTGTTAAAAGTAGTAACTACAATTTCCCCTACTTCTCCTTCTTTAAGAGGAATTCCCGTGTCTGGATGGCATATCTCTACATAGGCTCTATTGGAGATGTGCAGTCCGTTTTTATGGAAGCATTCATAGCCTATACAACCTACGTCTGCGGTGCCATAACCCTGGCGCATAATCAAATCGAATTTCTTTTCCAAGGTGGTACGCATCTTTTCTGAAAATTTTTCACCGGTAACAAAAGCCACTTCCAGGTACAGGTCTTTACGCAGGTTTAGGCCTTTTTCTTCGCCCTTTTGGGCCAGGTGCATAAGGTAGCTTGGAGTACCCACGTAACCTGTTACACGCAATTTCTGCATGATCTCCAATTGTGTGTTTGTATTGCCAGGACCGGCAGGAATGGCTGCACAGCCTAAGTTGCGCAAAGGCTCTTCAAACATGAGTCCGGCAGGAGTAAGGTGATAATTGAAGGTAATCTGGACTATGTCTCCAGTGCGAAAACCAGCGGCATAGAAACCTTCTGTCCATCCCCAGTAGTTTTCACTGCGGTCTTCGGGATCGAAGATCGGACCAGGTGACATAAAAATGCGTCGCAACTCCCCTAAATCTTTGGTCAAAAGGCCACCCAGCCTGGGCCCCATGGACTGTAAGAAGATAAGTTCTTTTTTCTTTAAAATGGGTATGTGTTTGAGATCGCTCAGATTTTTGAACTTATCCACGGAAAATTGGGCACGGTCAAAACGTTTTTTGACATCTTCCGAATAACGATAAGCATAGTTGAGCAGCTCTTTGAGCTGTAGCTGATAATATTTTTGACGCTCACCTGAATCTAGGACTTCTTTGCGACTAAGGATTCCTTCTGTACGATCTTTGCGGGTCATGTTCCGCTATCCCCCTTGGACATAAATTTTCACTATACTTAAAATATAGGCTTATAGGCAATGTTGTTAGAAAAATCAAGAGAAGAAACTCGTTGAATTCAGATAAATGTTAAAAGCCTGAGATACTGTTATGTTTAATAATTTTGAATAAAAATTGACGCATATGCAGAGAAAATATAAAAAAAGATTAGAAAAAATTATGTTAACGCGTAACTCGTAATTTTAGCAATCACATCCCCTTGATTTTATTAAGTATATTTAAAATCGAGTGGATGACAGATCGCCTGGGGCTTCGCATCTTGATTGTTAAATTTTGAACTATTTTAATATGTTATATGTAGTAAACTTTATCTAACCTTGTGAGGTTTAGTTTTTTGCATGCGTTTCCAGGGTTTGGGTTAAGCTTTGGAAACACTGCTAATGGCATTACACTATCCTAAATTGAGCGATTTTGTGCAGTTTAAAGTTTGAGATTGCTTCGTCACTTCGCTAACGCTCGCTCCTCGCAATGACATAGCGCACATCCTGTCATTGCGAGGGCAGCGAAGCTGCCCGTGGCAATCTCTCTCATTGAGTGAAAATTTCTGGTTCAAAATATACTTTTATTCCAATATGTTTAGTGTAAAAATAAATTAAAAATCGCTCAACTTAGGATTATAGGATTAGATTATATAAAAACTAAGAAAAATATCTTTTAGGGCCAGGTTTATTAATCAGCACATGCTTGTTAGGAGGATGGCAATGAACCAGGTTTTAATAGTTGAAGACAGCAGGATGTTCGCTGAAATATTGCGTATAAATGTTGAGAACAAACTTCCGTTTAAAGCCAGGATTGCATCCTCCTATGGTGAGGCGGTAAAAATTATTGAAGGCCATGCCCATGATTTTTTCGTTGCCCTCTTAGACATGAACCTGCCAGACGCCCCCAACGGTGAGATTATAGACTATGTTATCTCCCGGAATATTCCTTCCATAGTCTTCACGAGTAAGTTTGACGATAGCATCAGGGAGGAAATCTTTTCTAAGAAGGTCGTTGACTATGTCTTAAAGGATAATGTTCAGAGTGTTACTTACATTATTAACCTTGTTGAGCGTCTGTATAAAAATCAGCATATTAAGGTCTTGATTGTAGATGATTCCGCTACAACGCGTTCAATAATCATAAAACTTTTGCGAAGTTACAGGTTCCAGGTTCTGGATGCGCCCAATGGCCAGGTAGCTCTGGAGCTTTTATCAGAGCATTCGGATATTAAACTGGTTATTACCGATTATGCCATGCCTGTGATGGATGGGTTTGTGCTAACAGAAAAGATTAGACAAAAATACACCAAAAATGAATTGGCCTTAATCGGAATATCAGGCAGTAAAGGAACAGCTCTTTCAGCACGTTTTTTAAAGCTCGGTGCCAATGATTTCCTGGCCAAACCTTTTTCTAACGAGGAGTTTTATTGCCGTGTAATACAAAATATAGAAACTATAGAGTATATTCAAAAACTAAAAGAATTAAACGAGCTTAAAAATAAGTTTTTGGGTATTGCAGCCCATGATCTGCGCAATCCGATCAATGCTATTTATGGGTTTAGTGAGTTGATTCTTGATGGCCTGGCCGGGCCCGTAAATGAAGAGCAAAAAGAGTATCTGGGTATCATCAATAAAGCCAGCGAGGATATGCTCAATCTCGTCAATGATCTTCTGGATGTGTCTGTTATCGAAAGCGGCAAACTGGAAATTAAAAGGAGACGTGCTTCACTTTATCAGTTGATTTTGGATCAGCTCAAGCTCCATAGAATCCATGCAGAACAAAAGAACATTACTATAGTGCCACACTTAGAGCAGGTGCCAGATGCGTTGTTTGATCCTGAGCGGATGGCCCAGGTTATAAATAATCTTTTGAGTAATGCCATTAAATTTTCACCTTCAGGAGAAGTAGTTACTGTCTCTTTAACACAGGAGGACTCGGCCATCGTCTTCAAAGTGAAAGATAACGGCCCTGGAATAAGCCCAGAGGATCAAGAGAAGTTATTTGGAGAGTTTCAGAGGCTTAGCGCCAAACCAACAGCGGGAGAAAAGTCCACAGGTTTAGGCCTGGCTATTGTTAAAAAAATTGTAGAAGCGCATGGAGGCCAGATAGGAGTTAGCAGCTCCCCCGGACAGGGAGCTGAGTTTTATGTACGACTGCCTATTAATTGAAGGGCGCATTCGCTATTTGCACTGATTCTTGAGAAGCCTTAATTTTGATATTCCATCTGCTGATTGTTTTCTCTTTTTTTTGTTCATATTTAGAAAATTTTATCATAATTTAGGAACCAAACCTGTTCAGAAGCTCTGTGCAGTGGTAATAATCCAGAATCTGACGGCAATCAGGGAAAAATTCTACTACGGAATCCCATATCCACTGACCATCCTACCTAGTCAACCACTCACCTACTCAACTACTCAACCAAAGTGCAGCCATCGGATGCACCCTAAATTGATCAGAGACAAAGCCGAGCATTTTCTATGGAAACGGTGAAGGACTTGTAACTGCCAGTCCAATATTTATCTGCAGGATAAGTTAAGAAAAGGGCCCCGATTTTAGTTTTCATACATCATCTATGTCCAGCATACCCTGCGTGACAATAAATTTTATCACTTCATCAACTCCTTCCTGAGTCTTTAAGTTTGTAAATACGAAAGGAGAATCCCCACGCATTAGAGAGGCATCCCGTTTCATTACTTCAAGGGATGCTCCCACAAAAGGGGCCAAATCTACTTTATTAATAACCAGGAGGTCACTTTTGGTGATACCTGGACCGCCCTTCCGGGGGATTTTATCTCCGGCTGCTACGTCAATTACATAAATAGTCAAGTCAGCAAGTTCCGGACTAAAAGTGGCGCTTAGATTGTCACCTCCGCTCTCTACCAAGATGAGGTCAAGGTCTGGAAAGCGCTGGGTCAGCTTGTCTATTGCTGTAAGGTTCATGGATGCATCTTCACGAATGGCGGTATGGGGACACCCGCCGGTTTCAACACCGACAATCCGTTCGGCCGGTAATGCCTGGCTACGAATTAGAAATTCCGCATCCTCGCGAGTATAGATGTCATTCGTCACTACGGCAATTTTGTATTTATCGCGTAATTTTTTGCAAATAATGTCAATAAGAGCAGTCTTCCCTGAACCTACAGGTCCTCCTATGCCTACACGTAATGGCTGTTTTGACATCATAGAGTTCAATCTCTCCTTGGTATTTTTTAGTTAACTCAACTTCCGTGGTTTCTTTTTAGGATTGAATAAAATAATCCTTCCTGCCTGTCATTGCGAGGAGCATAAGCTCCGAAGCAATCTCACCCAGTTGATGAGAAGTATAATCGCCAGGGAATCTTATTGTTTCAAGGTAGTTGCTGTAAAATCAGGATCAAAATAGTAAAGTTTATGAATAAATTTTATCTTAGTTTTTACGAACGAAATAGCCGCGTATGCTGAGTTTCATGTAAAGCGCTGGCGACGGCAAAGGCCGGAGCTAAAAAACCGATATGTTCATCTTGAAGAGATAATCCATTATCCACAACCTCGGGAATGGTTTTTATGGCTTGAGAGAGTATCCTCTGGCCTGCTGTCTGGCCTAATGGTACTAATTTAATCGCAGCAGCTATTTGATTCTCTGCCCAGGACCAAAGATAACCTACACAGGTTTCATAGACAGGGATTTCCCAGTGGACTGCTGCCAATGCAAACATTGTTGCAAAGGTTACTACAGGCTCTGTTTTCCAGTCATTCGCTCGGGAAATGCCTAATTCTCCAAGGATCTTGGCCATGGCTACGCCCATATGGTTATCTTCCGCCTGTAGCTCTGCAGACTCCCTGCTTGCGTGGAGGAATTCGGTCCAGTATTTGACCTGCCTAATGTCGTTTTCTTTCCAACCGCGATAGAGCCTGGCAAGTATTGGAACGTCAAGGCCGCCCAAAGAATAACGCATCAGGCCTAGTATCCAATCGCAGGTTTCGGCCTCATTTTTCAACCAGCCTGCATGGGTAGCCCATTCCATCCCCTGGGAATAGGCATATGCGCCTACCGGCAGTGAGGGGCTGCAAATCTGCAGCAAACGCAGCATAGCCGACATACTGATTTTGGGCTCTCTTGGCCCTTTTTGGTCAGTGGTGATGATGTCCATGCGCATGATAAGCCCCGGTTTCAGGCTCAAAAGGGGCGATGGTTGTTGATACTTCAAGGCCTAATCCCTTAACCATTTCGTCCAACACGTGGTCGTGTAAATAGGCTACCTGCAGGTTGGAAATTTGCAAAGGTACATGGCGGTTGCCCAGATGATAGCAAGCGCGGGCCCAAAGAAGCGAATCCTGGGTAGTGGCGACTGAGATCTTTTCCGGTGCGGCTTTAACAATAATGACCATACCGTTGTTAGCCTGGAGAAGGTCTCCATCCATTAGAATTGTACCTCGTGGGAGAAATAGACCCACCTCCTCGCCGCTGTCCAAACGGGCCAGCTGCCTGCTTTTTTGCCTCAGGTCGAAAGGCAGCGTGAGTTGGGCCTGAGGCTGGATCTGCTGATCTTTATATTGAAGAAGTTCAATAACTTTGAGCATGGTTTTGGCTTCCGTGTTTAAAATAGGAAATAACGTTGAGCCAGAGGCAAGACCTCCGCTGGCTCGCAGGTCAATAACTTGCCATCTGCCCGAACTTCATAAGTCTGTGGGTCAACATCAATCTGCGGCAAATAGTTGTTGTGAATCATGTCTGTTTTATTAATTGTCCGGGTATTTTTTACAGCCACTACTCTTTTTTTAAGGCCGATTTTTCTCTTGATATCAGATTCTATGGCAGCCTGAGAGACAAAAGTTATACTTGTTGCCGTTAGTGCTTCCCCAAAGGCCCCAAACATATAGCGATAATGAACCGGCTGGGGAGTGGGGATAGAGGCATTGGGGTCGCCCATAGGAGCGGCAATAATCATTCCACCTTTAATGACCATGGCCGGCTTTACTCCAAAGAAGGCAGGATGCCACAGTACAATATCTGCCAATTTTCCCTTTTCGATAGAGCCCACTTCATGGCTGATGCCATGGGCAATGGCAGGATTAATTGTATATTTTGCCACATATCTCTTGGCCCGGAAATTGTCATTTTGCTCGCTATCTTCTGGTAGGGGACCACGCTGGACTTTCATCTTATGGGCGGTCTGCCATGTTCTGGTAATCACTTCTCCGACCCGTCCCATGGCCTGTGAATCCGAGGCGATTATACTGAAGGCCCCAAGGTCGTGCAGAATATCTTCCGCAGCTATGGTTTCACGTCGAATACGTGATTCAGCAAAGGCAATATCTTCAGGGATACTGGCATCAAGGTGATGACAGACCATGAGCATATCCAGATGTTCGTCTACTGTATTCATGGTATAGGGCCTGGTAGGGTTGGTAGAAGAAGGCAAAACATTGGGTTCCCCGCAGACCTTGATAATATCAGGGGCATGGCCGCCACCGGCGCCTTCGGTGTGATAGGCATGAATGGTTCTGCCTTTGAAGGCTTTTATTGTGTTTTCTACAAAACCGGATTCATTCAAGGTGTCCGTATGTATAGCTACCTGAACATCATATTCATCGGCTACAGTTAAACAGTTGTCTATGGCCGCAGGCGTAGTCCCCCAATCTTCATGCAGTTTAAAGCCCATGGCCCCGGCCTCTATCTGTTCTTTTAGTGCTTGAGGCAAGCTGGCATTTCCCTTGGCCAGGAAACCGAGATTTATAGGAAGACCGTCCGCGGCTTGTAACATACGGTGGATATTCCATGGGCCAGGTGTACAGGTAGTGGCGTTGGTCCCGGCTGCAGGGCCAGTACCACCACCAATCATTGTG
Organism: Desulfovulcanus sp.; assembly: GCF_982781345.1. Classification (NCBI taxonomy): domain Bacteria; kingdom Pseudomonadati; phylum Thermodesulfobacteriota; class Desulfovibrionia; order Desulfovibrionales; family Desulfonauticaceae; genus Desulfovulcanus; species Desulfovulcanus sp. The sequence continues at coordinate 32,262 of NZ_CEYAEZ010000011.1, read as the reverse complement.
GTTATCCCGGACATGATGGCATCCTCTACCTGTTGAGGGCAAATGAAGTGAATATGCACATCCAGCCCACCAGCAGTAGCGATTTGTCCTTCTCCGGCAATAACTTCTGTGCCTGGGCCTATAATGATATCCACTCCTGGCTGAGTATCCGGGTTTCCTGCTTTACCAATGCCCGCGATACGACCGTTTTTAATGCCTATGTCTGCCTTGACAATGCCCCAATAATCTAAAATCAAAGCATTGGTTATTACTGTATCCACGACTTCGTCTGAAGTGCGCTGGCTCTGCCCCATTCCGTCGCGGATCACTTTGCCGCCACCGAACTTTACTTCTTCGCCATAAATTGTGTGGTCTTCCTCGACCTCAATAATGAGCTCGGTATCACCAAGTCGAACCCTGTCCCCTTTGGTGGGACCATACATATCTGTATAGGCATGTCGATTTATTTTTGCCATAGTATTACTCCGAAATTTTTCCCATTACTTTTCCGTTAAATCCAAACACATTACGTGCGCCAGAATAGGCGACCAGTTCTACCTCGCGTTTTTGCCCCGGTTCAAATCTGACTGCTGTTCCAGCCGGAATATTTAAACGATAGCCCAAGGCAGCTTCCCGATCAAAAGACAAAGCCGAATTGACTTCATAAAAGTGATAGTGAGAACCTACCTGTATGGGCCGGTCGCCAGTGTTGGCTACTATAAGAGTAATTGTTGGGCGGTTACTATTTAACTCTATATCGCCCTTGGCGTGAAAAATTTCTCCCGGTATCATTAGATAGCTCCTTATTGGATTGGGTTGTGCACAGTTACCAGTTTAGTTCCATCCGGAAAGGTTGCTTCCACCTGTACCTCGGTAATCATCTCAGCTACCCCCTCCATGACATCGTCACGGGTAAGCAAGGTGCGGCCGTATTCCATTAATTCGGCCACTGTGCGTCCTTCGCGGGCCCCTTCCATAATGGCTGCAGAAATATAGGCTACAGCCTCAGGATGGTTGAGCTTGAGTCCGCGGGCTTTACGCCGCTCTGCCAGCAAAGCGGCCGTAAAGACCAACAACTTATCTTTTTCTCGCGGAGAAAGTTTCATTGTCCTACTCCTTTGATAGTTGAATTTTTAAATTAATTTTTTGGTTGTTTGACATATTGTTATTCAAATTGATATTTGAAGGTTTGTTTTCTGAAATGCATTACAAATGGTTTGGGCAACACATCTTTGCGAAGCTTAAGGATGAGCAGTGCATTGGGAGATAACACTAGCACATTTACGATATGATTCAAAAGTCGTAAAAGGTAAATTGATAAGGTACTTTAATATATTCCGTTATGCACTGCCCTTAAGTAAGCATTAGATGTGTCCAAATCTTTGTTAGCATTGAAGAAAATAATGCCTTCAATAAAAGTTCGAAAGTTTATTTTTTAAGTGTGCCATATACGCGGATGGCAGGCCGGGCGAGAGAATACCTTATTCCTTAATATCTCCCAGGTCTTGGCAAAAAAGAAACGGGCCCGGTATGCCTCATGGCCTAGATAACGACAGACCACAACTCCATTAATCACGGTCACACTAAAAAGCTCTTCTTTGACTTGCTCCATGAGAGCGAGGCGGATATTTTCAACAACAGCGTGCTTGTCGCAAGTACAAACCAAAGTCCCAACAACTGTATAGTTGGCAAGCCCCCAACGAGAAGTAACGGCCTGGCTTTGACCCTCAAAACAGCCTCGTTCCACGAGGATAGGCTTGCCTTGCTGCCATACTTCAAAATGCTGCCTGAGAACACCATCAGTAAATTTTTGACTAGAAGCAGGTAAGCCAAGACAGGTTATTTCCCAGCCCAAAAAATGTGCTCCTTCATCCAGTTCAACTCGAGTTGATATCTTAGATTTGGCGCCATTATAGATAATAGTTTCCTGGGGCAGCCACTCCAGGATTGCGTTAGAAGAAATTTTTATCACCTGATCTTGCCTGGCAAATGCGCCTGATGAGCGATAAAATTTACCTGCAGCAGGAGTGGTAATAAGTGCGTGTGTGCCGGAGCTTGCTTTTATGTCTATATTTAATATGTCACCTCCGACCACCCCTCCTGGGGGGTGGATGATATATACATGGCAAGTATTATCTCCTTCTGGATAAAAGGGGCGTTGGACCAGTAAAGGGCCTTTGTGCTGCTTGTTGCGTAAAATGGTTTTTTCCCCTGATAAGTCAAAGAGCAAAGAAAGTTGGGCTTCCCAGCCTTGCTTTGTTTTGAGAGTAGTCATTATATTTCAGCTAGACAGTGAGGTAAGTACTTATGAGTTCATCGTTCAATTCTGCCATAGAACCATTGGCCACTATACGGCCTTTGTCCATGAGATAAAAATCGCTGGCTACCTTGCGGGTAAAGAGAAGCTTCTGCTCGACGAGCAAGACAGTAAGATTCTGTTCCTGGTTCAGACGAACAATAATATCCCCGATTTCCTGAATAATATTAGGCTGAATGCCCTCCGTGGGTTCATCCAGGATGAGTAGTTTTGGGTTAATGGCCAGGGCACGGCCAATGGCTAACTGTTGCTGTTGGCCACCAGAGAGATCTCCTCCCCTTCTGCGCAGCATCTCTTTTAAAACAGGAAACAGCTCAAATATTAATTCAGGAATTTCATGTTTTGAGCCATAACAGGCTGTAAGGCCTACGCGCAGGTTTTCTTCTACTGTTAGCTGAGGGAAAATTTCTCGGCCCTGAGGTACATAACCGATCCCGTATCGGGCGCGCATGGCTGCCGGTTGATTAGAGAGCTCGTGTCCCAGAAAGTTGATACTTCCACTCTGTATGGGCAGAAGTCCCATGATGGATTTAAGCAAGGTTGTTTTGCCCACTCCATTTCTACCCATAATACAGACACAGGACCCTTCTTTTACACTTAAATTTATATCCCAAAGGGTATGACTTCCTCCGTAATATTGATTCAGACCCCTTACCTCTAACATATTTATTCTCCCAGATATACTTCAATCACTTTAGGATTGTTTTGTACTTCATCCATACTACCTTCCGCTAATACGCTGCCTTCATGTAAAACCGTTACACGTTCGGCAATAGAGCGGACAAATTCCATGTCATGTTCCACTACTACGACTGTATGTTTTCCAGCCAAAGAGTTTAATAATGTTATGGAATTCTCTATCTCTTGAGGGGTCATACCAGCAACTGGTTCATCTAAGAGCAGCAGTTTTGGTTCCTGCACCAGAAGCATTCCTATCTCTAGCCACTGCTTTTGGCCGTGTGACAAAAGTGCGGCCTGCTCGTTAATTTTGTCAGATAAGCCGATAATATCCAAAACTTCTTCAATGCGGTCTCGTTGCTCGCTGGTTAGCTTTGCGAATAAACTGTGCCAAACATCCTTTTTGGAATTTAGGGCAAGCTCTAAATTTTCAAATAAAGTGTGATTTTCAAAAACAGTCGGTTTTTGGAATTTACGCCCTATACCTACTTGAGAGATTTCATGCTCAGAGAGCTTAGTCAGTTCTATGTCGTTGCCAAAAAAGACACTCCCTTTATCCGGTTTCGTTTTGCCTGTAATAATGTCCAATAAAGTTGTTTTACCAGCTCCGTTAGGCCCGATTATACAATGCAGTATCCCTTCATTTATATAAAGCGTCAGGTTATTCAGGGCCTTAAATCCATCGAAACTGACAGTAATATCTTCTACATGCAGAAGATTACGGCGGCTGGCATGTATTTTTTTTGGACTCTGAGTAGTTGACTCTGGAGCCAGAGAGGACATTTTTATTTTCCTCCGTTTTTGATTTTTTTGTTAAACAGGTTTGTTATTCCCACTACACCTTTGGGAAGGAAAAGAGTTGTGGCAATAAATATGGCCCCTAGAAAATAAAGCCACAGATCAGGATAAGCCACGGTAAACCAGCTTTTGGCCCCATTTACCAAGCCAGCCCCCAACAAAGCGCCTACCAGAGTTCCTCGTCCTCCAACTGCAACCCAGATGGCCATTTCAATAGAATTGGCCGGCTGCATTTCGCTCGGGTTTATTATGCCTACCTGTGGGACATAAAGTGCCCCGGCAATGCCACAGAGGATGGCTGATAATGTCCAGACAAAGAGTTTATAGTGAAGCGGATTATAACCCGAGAACATGACTCTGCTTTCGGCGTCGCGTATAGCAGTCAGTACCCGGCCCAGTTTTGAATTAACAATGTATCGACACAGGATATAACTTAATAAAAGGACTATGGCAGTGGTGATGTATAGCCCCAGTTTAGTACTTGGTTCATGTAGCGAGAAACCAAGGATGTGTTTAAAGTCAGTAAGCCCGTTGTTCCCTCCAAAACCGGTCTCGTTTCTAAAAAACAGGAGCATAAGAGCATACGTCATGGCCTGGGTGATGATGGAAAAGTAAACACCTTTAATACGCGAACGAAAGGCAAAGAAACCGAATATAAAGGCGAATAACCCTGGGATAAGGACAATCATCAATAGGGTAAACCAAAAGTGGTCAAAACCATACCAGTACCAGGGCAATTCTTTCCAGTCCAAGAACACCATGAAGTCTGGCAGTTCACTGCGATAAACTCCTTCACCAGCCATGACACGCATTAAATGCATACCCATGGCATATCCGCCCAAGGCGAAAAAGACGCCGTGACCTAAGCTCAGAATCCCGGTATATCCCCAGATTAAGTCCATAGCTAAGGCAACCAACGCATAGCAGAGGAATTTGCCAAGCAATGGAATCAGATATTCCGGGATATGCAGAACAGAGTCTTCTGGCACGACTACATTGAGTATGGGTATCACGATGACCACGATAAAGGTCAGTAACAGGGTGAGAACCCATGCACGCTTGGATTGTATTTCTAATATATCTTTTAACATTTTTAACCGTCCGCTAAACGTCCTTTAAGGGCAAATATTCCTTGTGGTCGTTTCTGGATAAAGAGTATTATAAAAACTAAGACCAAAATTTTGCCTAATACAGCTCCAGTAAACGGCTCTAAAAATTTGTTGATTATTCCAAGTCCAAATGCCCCAAAAATTGTGCCGGCAATTTTGCCCACGCCTCCCAAGACAACAACCATAAATGAATCCACTATGTAAGATTGACCTAACTCAGGCCCGACATTACCTATTTGGGATAAGGCCAAACCGCCCAGTCCGGCTATTCCAGAGCCCAGACCAAAGGTCCACATGTCTATCCGGGAAGTAAGTATGCCCATGGCAGAGGCGGTTGAGCGGCTTTGAGTGACTGCTCTGACCATCAAACCCAATGGGGTGCGGTTTAGAAGCAGCCAGACCAAGAATACAACGAACACTGCGAAGAGGATGATAGAAATTCTATTGTTTGTAAGCAGCAGTCCCTGGGTGATTTGAAATCCTCCTGAAAGCCAAGAGGGGTTAGATACTTCAACATTCTGCGCACCGAAGATGAGCCGAACCGTCTGGATGAGTATGAGACTTATTCCCCAGGTGGCGAGCAGGGTCTCCAAAGGCCGACCATAAAGGTGTCGGATTATAGTTCTTTCCAGAATCATTCCCACTACGGCCGGAACAATAAAGGCAACAGGTATGGAAGCTATGATATACCATTCGAATAGTCCCGGCAGAAAGTTTTTAAAAAGTTCCTGAATGACGTAGGTTGAGTATGCGCCCAGCATAAGCATTTCGCCGTGGGCCATATTAATAACGCCCATCAGGCCGAAAGTTATGGCTAGGCCCAGAGCCGCAAGTAAAAGGACGCTACCAAGGCTTAAACCATAGAAGAGATTGCGGACAGTGCTGATTAAAAGCATATGCCGTTCAATGCTTTTGATGGCCTTGGAGGCGGCCTTTCGCACCTCTGAATCAGGCTCTAAAAAGTTTCCTGCACTGTCTTTGGCGAGCACCCCTTTGAGTAAGGGAATAAATTTCAGGTTGCCTGACTCTGCAATGGTTTTGATGGCCTGGAGACGGTGCTCTTTTTGCGGACTATCGATTTGAGTTAAAGCTAATGCCAAAGCAAGAGCTTCACGTACTTCGTCATTGGTTTCTTTTTCAAGGGCGGCCTGAATCTCTTTGGTTGCGTCCTCACGAGGATTTTTAGCCAGTTGTTTGGCAGCTAAAAGTCGTACCTCAGGATCGCTGGATCTAAGTTTTAATCTGGCCAGAACCGTTTTTATTACTCGCCGTACTCTGTTGTTGATGATAGGAGTATAAAGCTCGTCTATAGCGCCAGTATAAGTTTCTCCGGTTAAGACCTCTTTGGCAGATGTGCCATCATCACTTATTATGTATATGCGTCCATTGGCATCGGCACGTAATTTTCTATGTTGTAATGCCTCAAGAGCAGGGATAGCCGCAGGGTCCCCTATTTGCCCCAGCTTCTTGACTGACTTAAGAATTTTTTTACGACTCTTTGCTCCAAGACCTGCCAATGCCTGAGAAAGTTCCATATTGGTATTGGTAGTGGGTGTGGCATTGACGCTGACGGCAAAGAGCTGGAGTAACAGTCCTACAAGGATGATAATTATGGTAGTATTTTTATAGTACTTCATGGCTTTTAGTTTAACCTGTCCCCTTCGGTGTGAAGGGGACAGGTCTTGTTTACTCCCTGATTTTATTTGTATTTTGGCTTTTCACAGTTGCCGCACACCCAGGGGTAAGTCCAATCAGCTACCTTCTTGGCGCTGTCCGGGATATAACGGCTCCAGGGTTCAGCACGAATTGGTCCAGGTGTCTGCCAAACTATATCAAACTGTCCATCTTCCCTGATTTCGCCAATAAAGACAGGCTTGTGCAAGTGATGGTTTTTGGGATCCATCCTGATTTCGTATCCAGAGGGAGCTTTGAATTTCTGGTAACCCATGGCCTGACGGACTGCATCTACGTCAGTAGTTCCAGCCTGGCGTACGGCCTGAGCCCACATGTTGATGCCAATGTAAGTGGCTTCCATTGGGTCATTAGTTACCCGCTTGTCTCCACCGGGGAGATTGTGTTTCTTTACATAAGCCTTCCATTTCTTGATGAACTCTTTGTTCTCTTTGGAGTCAATGGACATGAAGTAGTTCCATGCAGCCAGATGACCGACTAGAGGTTTGGTATCAATACCGCGTAATTCCTCTTCGCCCACTGAAAAGGCTATTACAGGGATATCTTCGGCCTTGATTCCCTGGTTGGCCAATTCTTTGTAGAAAGGCACGTTGGAGTCACCATTGATAGTGGAGATTACAGCTGTTGGTTTGGCAGCAGCAAACTTTTTAATTTTAGCAACGATAGTCTGATAGTCGCTGTGTCCAAAAGGAGTGTACATCTCCAGAATATCTTCATCACTTATGCCTTTAGAATGCAGGAAAGCGCGCAAGATTTTGTTGGTGGTGCGAGGATACACATAGTCAGTGCCTAAAAGAACAAATCTTTTTGCCCCACCGCCATCTTCACTCATAAGATATTCAACAGCCGGAATAGCCTGCTGATTTGGAGCGGCGCCTGTGTAAAAGACATTGTAGGAACATTCCTCACCTTCGTACTGAACAGGATAGAAAAGGAGACCATTCAGCTCTTCAAACACTGGCAAAACAGATTTTCTAGATACGGATGTCCAACAGCCAAAGACAACAGCTACTTTGTGTTTTTCTAGCAGCTCTCTTGCTTTTTCTGCAAAAAGAGGCCAATTTGAAGCGGGGTCGACCACGATGGGTTCAATCTTTTTGCCGAGCAACCCACCGTTCTGGTTGATTTCCTCAATGGCCATTAGTGCCACATCTTTTAAAGATGTTTCACTAATGGCCATAGTTCCAGACAATGAATGCAGTATTCCTACCTTAATAGTGTCCTCTTTTGCGTGGGCCGGTTTGGGCATTCCCCACACAATCGAGACAGCTAAAATTGTACACAAACAAAAAAGCCATAGCTTTTGTCTCATTATTTTTTTCTCCTTAAAAAAGTTAAAGTTTGTTTAACCTTACAACCTTAGCCCCTAGCCATAAATACAAAAGTAAAAGCGCGTAACATTGGGCATGTGCGCACATTTTGCCCAGGCCTGGTTTTTAAGTGGAGACTCCAAGTTCAGCGCTTAAAAACTAACCGTGCTCAATCAATATGCGTGCCAGACAATCAGGTCGATAATTATATGAGTTAATTATATGTAATCATTGAATTTATATAAAAATAACAAACAAGAGTGTATTTAACAAAATTGTAAAGTAGCTAGTAAGCTTTTGACAAATTTGTTAATAATAGGATTTAATTTTTTTATTAAATATTTTAGTATGTTGTGTCATACATGCTTTTTGGGTCACATTAAGCTGGGATTGGTGTTAAAATTACAAAACTGTTAAAAATAAGGTTTTACATAGCTGGAGGGTACTTTTTGTACAAAAAAGTAGTATTGATGAGATTTTGATGGGTTTAAAAATGTAATAAATATAAATAGTTATATGTAGATATCGTTATTTGCAAAAATGTCAAAAAATAGTCAGTTTTACCTGGGCCATTTTCAGTAAAAAATTACAACAAGTTTGTTTTGTCTTCCTTGCATCAATTATATATTAAATAATGGTTCTGAACTCTTCCTTGCCTTCTATACTCAAACCAAGGTTAAAATGGGGTTTGGCCACAACAGACTCATAAGCTTTCATAGATACCAAGTGCAGATATTTGTTCAGGGAAGAACAACTGGGGCGAAGATTTTTATGGAACGGTGTATGGTGAGAAAGATAAATAAATTTTGGAGTCTCATGTGAAACTTATGAAACCTATTAATTTATTTTATGTGACAGCAGGACACGGACACAAGATTGCTGCCCTCGCCATCATGGAAGCCTTGGACAAGCGGGAAGTTGCCACCGTAATTTTTGATCTTCTTTCTTTTTCTAACAAGCTGTGCAAATACTTTTGCAGCAATATCTATGACTTTATTAGCAAACATTCCCATACAGCATGTAAGATCACGTATAAACTTACAGATCGTAATAGAGAATTCAGTAGGGTTGTTCAATTCATTGATGCTATCAGTTTGAAAAATTTTGAAAAGATTATTCCTTACCTGATTGATAACAAACCAGATATCAGCATTTGTACTCATTTTTTTCCAGCTACCATGTTGATTCGATTGAAAGAACAAGGTTTATACGCAGGAAAAATTTACGTCATAGTTACGGATTATGGTTTACATAGGATGTGGTATACTAAAAAAGTAGATAAGTATTTTGTAGCCAACATGGAAGTTAAGGATGGATTGCTTGAACTAGGTGCGTCTGAAGAACAAGTTATCATATCTGGCATTCCAGTATTTGAAAAGTTTCAAAAATATAAAGAAAAAGAACAGATATTTAAAAAAATTGGCATTAGCAATTTTAAATTTACTTTGCTTGTGCTAGCAAGCGCTATTCCTGATAAACAAGTGGTTCAATTGCTGGAAGGGATTTATCAAACAGATATGGAATTGAATGTTTTATTGGTAGCCGGTCGGAATAAAAGTCTATTAAAAAAATTTGAGTCATTTAGTTCTAATTCTTGGGTTACCCTGAAAAAATATGGTTATATAGATAATATAGAGGAGATGATGGCCGTTGCAGACCTTATGCTGACAAAACCAGGCGGACTTACTGTAAGTGAGGCCCTGGCAGTAGGGGTGCCTTTGCTCATGTTTAATCCCATTCCCTATCAGGAAACGAATAATGCTGCCTATATTTCTTCAAAAGGGGCCGGGGTGTTGGCTACATCTATAAAGAACGCGATTCAACTAATTAAGAAATATTATGCCTCGCCAACTCACCTGGAAAAGATGAGAGAAAATGCACGTAAAATTTCCAAACCTAAAGCAGCCGAGGTAATTGTCAATACCGTACTGGAAGACAATAGGGCTGACACATCTAGATTCTAGGGGCATCCTACAATAAAAAACTATATAGCTGCACGTTGGGTGTAGAGAGCACCGGATGCTTGGCCCCCAGGTAATATTAAAGAGCAACCAGGAGCGAATTAGTGCAACAAATAATTAATTCTTTTTTTGCTTTAATAGGCCATTACAGCCTCTTGGCCTATATTGTAATTTTTGTCGTGGCTTTTTTGGAGTCGTTCGCCTTTATAGGGCTGCTAATTCCTGGGACTGTATTTGCCGCTTCTGCAGGTATTCTTGCAGCTCATGGTGTACTTGAAATTTATTTCGTAATCATTGCCGGCTCTTTGGGGGCGATTTTGGCCGATTTGGCGAGCTTTTACTTGGCCAGGTTTTATGGAGAAAAACTCATCTTGAAAAAAATTTGTTTGAAATACCAGCCATATGTCAATCAGGGCTATCGCTTTTTTGAAAACCATGGAGGAATGAGCGTTTTCTGGGGCCGATTTATCGGGTTAATCCGTCCGATTATTCCTTTTATAGCCGGTCTGCTCAAAATGCAGCCTGGTAAATTTTGGGTCTATGCAGTTTTTAGTGGCATTTTATGGGGAGTATTTTATTTTGGGGCCGGCTATGTTTTCGGGACAAGCTGGAAGTTGGTTGAGGCCTGGATTGGCAGGGTGGGGCTCATTTTGCTGGCAGTGGCGGTCCTGGGTTATTTAGGAAAACAGTTTTTGAAACGGATAAAACGTGATTAAACCAATTTTATCATTAGAAAGTGTCAAGTGTAGAGGGGCGCATTCGCTGTTAGTTCTGACTTTTCCTGCTGTTCGAGGTTGGGAAGCTGGGAGGATAGGAAATTAGGCGAACTTGAACTCCTATCCTTCCATTTCCAGTCAAGTCTGGCGGTTATTTTGTCAAATATAGGTAAAGATGGAACTGCCCACGGGACGGCCGGTAAACTTCTCTACCACCGGACACTTTACTTTAAAGGCATAGAAAATCCCCGGCCATTCATCTTTAAGGGCCTCAAAATTTCCTTGTCCTTTACTCAGGATCAATTTTGTTTCTTTCATTCGAGCCAAAAATTCCCGGGTGCATCTTTCCAGGACAGTACCCGGGGTGTCTACTCCAGAAGAGATAACCTCACATAGTTCTGTCATGCCCACAAAACGGGCATCGTCCATGGTGGCATCATTGATAATCGGCTTTTCTCTAACCACATAGGTTACCTGCATCCCTAATTTTTTTAACTGTCTCACCAGCAAGGTATCCAGTCCAATCTCTCCTGAGTTGTCGCCCAGAATCATTATATTTTTGCGCTGGTCAATCATTTTTAGAAAGTGAGAGTAAGCTGACGCGTCCCAGGAAGTTTCATCTTCTTTATGGATAGCCTCTTCCCAGTCAAAATTATGGGCGATGCCTGCGTCAATATAGTTGCCAATAATGGAGATATTAAGGCTCGCGCGCAAAGGGTCTGGTGCACTGTCCACCATTTTTTGCAGTTCAGGTAGCAGTTTCATTACGCGTTCGTTGGCCTCGCGTTTTATCCGGGCAAAGGGGTCAGTTGTTTTGGCGGTTGACGAGAGCTGTGCATAAATCTGACCGGCAAGGGCCGGAGGAGAGAGGGTGAGGTCCAGGTTCGGAACGTTCTGGCAAAATTGTTGAACGACCTCTAGGTGCAAAGCAGAATCATCAGGTTTAGCCTGCCTGACCGCATTTATAATTTGTCTTAAGAAACAGGGTAGACAATCCAGATATGTTTGCATGGGCTTCTCCCGGCTTAGAACAGCTTTCTGAACTGTGCGTTTACTAGTGTTGCTCAACTTTCAGGACTGTTTCCTGGTGCTGCTAACAAAGACTTGGACACATCATGTTAGTTAATCAATAAATTTTAGGTACAAATAAAATTGCTAAAGCAAAAAATCCAGATAATTGGTTTTGTTTATCACTGTAAAGTGGCTTTCCGGATAATTTTTAAGCCACAAGCCAGGTGTCTTTACCTTTTGTTGTGAGTATTTGCACTCATAGGCAAAAATACCGTCTTCCCTTTGTTCAATCAAATCAATTTCCTGGCCATTGTAAGTGCGCCAGAAGTAAAAAGAAACAGGCATGGTTCTCTCAAAGGTAAGTTTTTTTATCCGCTCCATCACAATAAAATTTTCCCAGAGGCTTCCTGTGTCGCCGCGTAAATCCAGTGGATTGTATTGACTCATAATCCCGTTTCTAATGCCATTATCCACAAAAAAATATTTTGCTTTGGTCGTGATTTCTTTTCTTAAATTTTTGCTAAAGCCAGGTATTTTTTTGATCACAAATGATTTTTCCAGCAGGTCAAGATATCTGCCCACTGTTTTGACATCTACCTTTAGTTGCACTGCCAGCTCGTTGAGGGAAACCAGGTTGCCTATCTGAAAAGCAAGAAGCTTTAAAAGGTCGGCTAAAGTTTTGGAAGATTTTATTTTATCAAGGGCCAGGATGTCTTTAAGCAAATATGAGTAAACCAATTCTTCCAGGATCTCTATCTTTTGCTGCCTGGTCTTTGCTGTTACTACTTCTGGATATGTGCCAAAAATAAGAAAATCGTGCAGCTTTTCTTTTAATTCGTATCTGGTGTAGATGGAATTAAGCTCTTTTTGCGATAAAGGATAGAGGATTAAAGTTCTCTTTCTGCCGGTTAAAGGTTCTCCAACCTGGCCGGCAAGCTCAAAAGATGATGAGCCTGTAGCAATTACGTAAAGGGAAGGGAGTTGATCTACCAGAATCTTTAAGCCCATACCAATGTTGGGAATATACTGGGCTTCATCAAGGGCTATTAAGTTGTAACCCTCTGCGTATTCTAAAATAGCGTTGAAATCCTGGGAACTGAAAAGTTGCTGGATTTTGATATTATCCCCAAAATCCAGTTTGTACCTCAGGGAAGTTTTTTGCAGGAAAAGTTCAAGTAGGGTTGTTTTGCCGACTCGCCGCGGGCCGTAGATGATCAGGGCCTTACCTTGCTGAATCAGCTCTTCTGGTTTGTAAATGCGTTCAAAAATCATAATTATTGCGCTTAGCCTTAATCCATAAATTTGTCAAAAAATTTGGAGTGCAAATCCATAAATTTGTCAAAAAATTTGGAGTGCAAATCCAAGTTTTCCTTATCTCTGGCCTGAAAGGAGATCGGGGGGCGACATTTTTGTCGAGTGGTTCGACATTTATGGTGAGCCTGTTTAAACTTATTTATTTTAAAAAGTAAATAATTTTAGATGGTTATGGGTGTATGATTTCTGGCACGCTGCTTGCCTAATACTAACCAGACAACAAAAAAACAGGAGGTAAAGTTATGAAAAAAACAGCTTTAACTATCAGTGTATGTCTGGTGGTTGCCCTGATCTTCGGACCGATGGCCGTATCTTCTTATGCCCGAGGAGGCGGCAAAGGTGGAGGACGCGGTGGCGGAGGTTATGGTGGAAATTGTATCTCCGGAACCTATCAGGGACAGTCGTCGACCTACAGCCAATCTTATTCAGGGCAGCAGACAAGGCAGAGGCTTCGCAAGCGTTACTATAACCAGCAAAATCAACAACAGGCGAGGCAGAAATTCCGCAATCGGTACAACCAGCAGCAAATAGAAAATTCTGGAACTGTAGCTACGGAACAGACAGTAGAACAGCCAGAAGTAGCCCAATAAAAACTGGCCCGGTCCTGCTAGTGCGGGACCCAACCTACTCAACCACTCAACTACTTAACAACTTAACTACTCAACCATACAGATGGAGGGAAATAAAATGACTAGAAAACAATTGCTAATTATGGTCATGTTATTGGCCTTGGTTCTTCCTGCGAATCTTATGGCTAAAGGCCAGGGAAGAGGGCAGGGACAGGTCTCTCAAAACGCTCCCGTACCGCTTTGTCCCGGCTGGCATGCAACTCAACAGGTCATTACCATTAGTGGAGAAGTGACAAGTTTTACACCGCCTGTAGCTGTTTTGAAGACGCAAGAAGGCGATGTTTCACTTCGACTTGGACCGATTTGGTTCTGGCAACAGAAAGGATATGTTTTAAAGCCAGGAGAAAAAGTCGATGTGCAGGGATATAAGTTCAACAATTTGCTTATTCCGGTGAAAATTAAGACAGCGCAACAAGAGATAGTTCTGCGCGACCAATATGGCTTCCCAGTGTGGCGTGGAGGCCGCGGGGCAAGAGGCGGATGTTGCTGGGGCAATCCTCAGGGAAATGCTAGCAGACAGTTTGGCCCGGGTCACATGGGCTATGGTCGTGGGAAAGGCATGGGACCATCCGGGTGGCAGCAGCAACAATAAAAACATGGGACGGTTTAAAGCCGTCCCTTTTTTTTAACAGACAATGGGCTCCGCTTGATACAGTGGCTTGAGAAACTGGGAAGATGTGGGAGACAGGGAATAAGGGCTTAATAAATTTAGAAAACACTTTACCTACGAGCTACTTAGGAGGATGTTATGAATATGCGTCGAATTACCTCATTAACGGCATTTATTTCTTTTTTTCTGATACTTTTAACCAGTATTGTTCTGTATATTGTCCCACATGGTAGGGTGGCCTACTGGAGTGATTGGAGGTTTTGGGGGTTAAGTAAAGAAGACTGGGCTAACCTGCATATAAACTTGGGTTTTTTGTTTTTGCTTTCTCTTTGTCTTCATATTTATTACAATTGGAAACCCATTATTACATATCTTAAAAATAAGGCTTCCAGGATAACCATTTTTAATGCTAACTTTACCATAGCTTTTTTGCTGACTGTTGTCGTTAGCCTGGGTACATATTTTATGGTTCCGCCCTTCTCTACAATTATAAATATCAGTGAATCCATAAAAGAGGCTGCGGCCAGAAAGTATGGGCAGCCACCTTATGGGCATGCTGAATTGTCATCTGTAAAGATGTTGTGTCAGAGAACAGGTCTTGATTTGCAGCAAAGTCTTAAAAACTTGAAAGAAAAAAATATTGTAGTGCAAAATCCAGATCAGACTATCCTGGAAATTGCCCGCAAAAATGACCTGACCCCTAAGGATGTATATCTGGCTATGAAAGGGGATGCGGATGGGCAAGAGTTTCACACCATGCCTGATATTCCACCGTCTGGCCTGGGGCGCAAGAGCTTGGGTGAAGTGTGTAAAGAATACAAGCTAGATCTGGAACGGGTTTTAAGGCTACTCAAAGAAAATGGCTATGTTGGAGTAAATAAGGACATAACATTAAGAGATCTGGCCAATAAAAATAGAGTTAATCCGATGGATATTTACATGGTTATACGGCAGGCCAAAAAAATTGATCATTAGATCAGAGATAGCTATATAAAGATTGGATATTGATTTTTTAGTGATTCACATCCTGTGTGAAATTGCAGTTTTCTCGGCCGCTAAAAAAGACTCTTTAAGAACCGATTATAATAAATTTTACCAGATTAACACATTGAAGCTCTAACAACATAGGTATGAAAATTATAAAGCAAAATAAGACATTCTTATCAATCATTATAGCTCTCTTTGTCCTTTTCGGAGTGGTCTTATATTTAGGCGAAAAGCAAATATATGAGGCAGAAGCAAAATGGCGGCACGGCAATGCAATCTCCCAATTGTTCTCTGCAAAGGAGGTTATTAAAGTATTTTTTAGTGATCTGAAGAAAGACTTATTTTTTCTAAAGAACTTTCCGAGCACTAAAAAATTTATAGATAATGATTTTGAATCCATTAGTTATAGAAATGATGTCCAGCATATATTTTTTGAGTTCGCTAAAGTGTATAAACAGTATCATCAGATCAGAATTATCAATTCCTCAGGTCGCGAAATAATCAAGATAAATAATAACCAAGATGGTACCACTGTTATCGTCCCTGATTCTCTGCTGCAAAATAAGAAACATAGCGATTACTTTCAAGAGGCCATGACTTTGGATAAGGGGAAGATATATGCTTCCCCAATAGATTTGAAGAGTAAGCAGGGTAACGCAGGGACGTCTTATACTCCGGTAATAAGGCTAGCCACCCCTTTGTTTGACTCTAAAAACAGGAGAAAGGGAGTTTTAATTTTAAATATAAATCTTTCAAAGGTCCTTGAACTTTTCCCTAGAAATATATTTCTTCGGACTGAAGAGGGGGACTTGTTATCGTTAAAGTCAGACGGAACGATTAACTTCAATAAGTCAAACTATGATTTTAGTGGCTCTTCTGGTCGACTCGATGTTTCAGAGGTAGAAACTATTCACTATTCTACAGTGAAGTATCTTCCAGGCAAGAGATTGGTCGTAGCAATATATCACAAGCATCCTTTATTGAAAGCAGCATTAGAAAAAATAAGATTAGTATCCGCAATATTTCTTATTTTATTTCTTTGTTTGATATCTATTGTTGTCTATATAAATATATTGAGATTTAAAGAGTTGATAGGAGCGCAAAAAGCTGTTTTGTTTTCTCTTGCTGGGCTTGCTGAATGGAGAGATGCTGAAACAGGGCATCATTTAGAAAGAACTAGAAACTATGCAGTGATATTGGCAAAAGAGTTGCGTAAGAATAAAAAATATCGAAAAGTTATTACAGATGAATTTATCGAAGATCTCTATGATGCCGCTTCTTTGCATGATATAGGAAAAGTAGGAATACGTGATTCCATCTTATTAAAAGAAGGAAAATTAACGAACGAAGAATTTGAAGAGATGAAGAGGCATGTTATTATTGGAAAGCAGGTGCTTCAGGATGCTGTTGACAAATTCAATCTTAAGCAATCGTTTATTACTATGGGCAAAAACATTTGTGCGTATCATCATGAAAAATATAATGGCAAGGGTTATCCGGAGGGTTTAAAAGGCGAGGAAATTCCTTTGGAGGCAAGAATTTTTGCCCTCTGTGATGCCTATGACGCGATCAGGTCAAAAAGGCCCTATAAGCAAGGACTGTCTCATGCAGAGGCCGTCAAAAGAATCAAGGCTGCCAGCGGAGAACACTTTGATCCAGATATTGTAGTTGCCTTTCTGAAATGTGAGAAAGAATTCATGAAAGAAACATTTTCTTGAGACTGATCTCGATATCAAATATAGTGAATATTTAAAAATCGCTTATAACTCAAGGAGCTAGAGGCTAGATCGCAAAACTCATAATCTGCGAGCAGAAGCTAAAACTATCATAAGAAATTTATGCCAAAGTTGGAGATACCTTTTGATTTTATAACATGAGGTCCATTTAATAGTCTGTAGCCAAACCACGTTTTGACCGCCAAATGGAAACCAGGACTAAAAAAATCATGGAAAGTTGCTCTGCAGTCAAGGTTTGGCCACAGACTATTAAGAGTACACAACCAACATAAATCAGGTTATTTAAAAAGGATTTTAGTATGGATTTTTTTGCAATCAGTCATAAGGGATCCTATCGCAAAAGGAATGAGGATCGCTTTTTGGCCAAAAAGATATCAAACGGTTCCCTTTTGCTGGCCGTTGCCGATGGTATGGGAGGGGAAGCCGGAGGCGAACTGGCCGCACAGATCGTTATTGATACTTTAGCCCAATACAACCCAAATGCAGACCAGCCCGAGGGAGAGCTTAGCAGGCTTATAGAGCGAGCCGGAGATATCATTTTGCAAGAGGTAGAGAAGAAACCGGAATTCAAGGGGATGGGCACTACTGCAGTAGCAGCCCTGATTCTTGGCATGACCGTCCACTGGATTAATGTTGGTGATAGCAGGCTTTATCTTTTTCGGGATGGGATACTGACTCAAATAAGCAAAGACCACAGTTTTTTGCAGTCCTTTTTGGACCAAGGGGAGATGACCTTGGAGGAGGTTAGAACCCATCCCTTGCGTAATGTTCTGGATCAATGTGTTGGCTGTCCCGATTGTAATCCGGACAAGAATAGTTTTTACTTAAAACATGGAGATATTCTGCTTTTGAGCAGTGACGGGTTACATAAATATGTTTCCAGTGAGCAGATAACAGAAGTGCTTAAGTCCCAGTCCACTTTGGAGGACAAAGCGCGGGCATTGCTTGATCTAGCTCTGGCTACTGGTGGCAGAGATAATATAACCATTGTCCTTGCCACAGTTTAAAAGAATTCGGCTGGAGTTTTTTTTAAAATAAAATATATTCAGGATAAGCATATGGGTAGTGAGTGCAGACAACCCCTTCTTGAAGAAGGGACTACTCTCAATGAAAAATGGGAGATACTGGGGCATATTGCTACAGGAGGGAAGGGCGAGGTTTATCTTGCACGACAAAAAAATCTTGACCGAGATGTAGCGGTAAAGATTACATCACCGGAATTTTTGACTTCGCTGGAAGACGAGCAGGAAGCAGCAACGGAGATTGAAAGGTTTAGACGGGAAGTTCAGATCATGGCCCGGATACGCCATCCTAACGTCCTCCAGGTTTTTGATTTTGATCGTGTCCGAATCGACGGACAGGAGCTTGATTATATAGTAATGGAATATGTTCCGGGTACGACCCTCAGACATTACATGCCTGAAGAAGGATTTGGGGAGGATGAGGATGAAATTCGTGCATGGATACGCAAGTACTTCATACCGATTTTGAATGGAGTCGAAACCATTCACAAAATGGGTATTGTCCACCGGGATCTCAAACCTGAAAATATCCTGCTGGACGGCGATATCCCCAAAATAGCTGATTTTGGTCTGGCAGGGGGGCGTTTTTTAAAGCCGGTGACCCGCAGTCACCATATATTGGGGACCCTTTTTTATATGTCTAACGAGCAGTTCATGGAACTGTCGCTTACTGATTTTCGAGCCGATGTTTATGCTTTGGGTAAAATCCTCTATGAAGCTGTAGCTGGCAAGATGAATAAGGAGACCAGCTTTATATTTAAGACAGCCCGTCTGCCTAATCCATCAACCCCTTTTCTGAAGCGGTTAGACAGAATCATTCAGCAAGCAACGGCAAAAGAGAGGGACAAAAGGACCCCTTCGGTTCAGGCATTAAGACAGGCCCTTGAGAAACTCATTGGCTATGTTGCAGACGCTTCCACCCAGCATGAGTACAAACGATGGGATACCAACCTCCCTGTTGGATGGATAGCCCTGGTCTTTGTCCTGATTATTTTGCTGGGGGGAGGTATTTGGTATCATTTTTCGACTTCATCAAAGTTACAGCCTTTTGAACCGCTTGAACCTGGGCAGCAACCGCAAGATGTAAGCCAAGACGAAGTCCAGCCATCTCTCGCCTTTTCAAATGGCCGTTTCCCAAAAATTATTTCAGGGAAGGATGGTGCTATCTTGCGCCTTGTTGAAGGAGGCAAAATTACCGTAGAGCATGGGCTAGAAGCTGGTAAAGTTGTTGAGATTCCTCCTTTTTATATGGATGAAACAGAGGTTACTAACCATCAATATATTGAGTTCTTAAATAAGAACCTCAATGACATTGTCGTACAAGGCCAGGTAGTCAAAGGAGAAGGAAATATATGGCTTCTTTTGGGCGAAGTCGTGCAGGGGTATGAACCTATAATTTATCGCGACGGGCGTTTCTTTCTGAATGATCCCTCCCTGGCTTCTCATCCTGTAGTTCGGGTCACTGCTTACGGAGCCAAAAAATTTGCTGAATATTACGGTAGAAGCATACCAACCATGCCTCAGTGGCGACTGGCCGCCAGGGCGAGTACGGCCCTCTCGACTCCAGAGAGGCAGCCCTCTTCTCAAGGAGATCAAGTACTGCACATGCATACTGACCAGGCCAATCAAGTTGCTTCTCCCGCTTCCCAGCAAAGGATAAATCTTTTGCCTGTGGGATCGTTCCCTGCAAATAGATACGGTATCAAAGGATTGAACGGGAATGTTAAGGAATGGGTCTCAATTGACTATGGCAAGGAGAAAGGATTGAAGTTTTTTTTGATGACTGGCCAGGACAAGGAGCGAGACGATATACCTGTTAAATCTCAAACCGTTGTTCGTCAGCCTTGGGAAGCCTTTGATGATGCTGGATTCAGGACTGTGGCCAACATCAAAAAATAAATTTTATTTAAGGAGGTGAGTAAGATGGTGTCAAATTTGTTTTTATTGAATGATTTCTTTTTAAGCGTGGCATATCCTGATCAAAGTGGTCGTGGTTACATGGATGGATGGGGGCATATGGTGGGCTATCCCTTTGGGGGAGCGGTTATGATGATCTTTATCCTTATAGCAGTTGCATTAATCGTTTATTTTCTTGTAAAGAAGAATAGCCAGAAAGAAGCAAATGCAATGGATATTTTAAAGAAGAGATATGCTAAAGGTGAAATTTCAAAAGAGGAGTTTCAAAAAATGAAGGATGATTTGGAGGAGTAGCAATCCTAGGGAATTAACTGCAAATTGTATGTTTTTTTGTAACATACAATTTGCAAAAATAGGCGGGCCATTGACAGTTACTTTCGGAACAAAGTTTCTTCCAACCAATCTACGGGGTAGGAGTTTTAGCCTAGGCGGTAACAGTTTTGCCAGATTTTCACTCAAGTTGCGTGATTTTAAGGGCGCAAAAGTGTCGTTTTGGCGGGAAAATTTTCATTCGCTATGTAGAGATTCTTCGCTTTGCTCAGAATGCCGTAATCAGGACATCTAACGGATGCACTCATGATTTCCAACAGACTTGTAAATATTTTGTCAGATGTCGCTGCAAAAGTTATTTTTTAAAGTTTTCAACAAAATTTTACATTGCAACATGTTGAAATAACTCAAAACTCAAGACCCAAAATTAACATTTTTGCAGGCATCCGGTCGTGAAAAATAGAATCAATCCAATGGACACTTTCATAATTTTACGGCAGACAAAAAAAGATGGCTATTAGTAGATCAAAAATAACTTTCCATTCTAAACATATTCTGCCTCTGCTCATCTCCGGAGCAGGGATATTGGTTTTGTGGATAGCCACGGCCATTCATCTTTTTTTCATTCACACTCAGCTTAAAGAACATTTGCGTCAGGAGGCTGAGCAGGCCCTGTCTTTTGTCCGTCTTCGGCTTGTAGGCCATATAGAAACAGTTGGCCTCATCCCAGACCCTCCCGCTTATCTTAAAAATCTTTCTTGGCTGGTGGATGAATTTCAAAGTCAGCCTCTCCTCTATGGGGTTTTAGTATGGCAGGAAGAACGATTTTTTTTAAATACCTTTCCTCAGGCGAAACTCCCTGAGAAAGATCTTCTTTTGGCTTGCGGTCAAGGGATTGAAAAGGATTCCATTTACTACTTGTGTCAGCCTTTTAAAGAATGGCCCCAGCCGGGAGTAAATATTTTAGTGGGTATTGATGTTGGTTTTGGGAGAGTTATGTGGAAGGAAGGATTATGGCATAGTGTGATCACAGCCACAGGCGGCAGCTTGATTATGCTTGTTCTTGGAATTTTTCTTCAGAGGTTAAGTCGCAGGCAGGAAGAGCTCAGTAAGCAGCTTGTAGATGCTGAAAAGCTGGCCGCCGTGGGAAGGCTAACCTCTATGCTTGCACATGAGGTACGCAATCCTCTGAATTCTTTGAGTATGGGCTTGCAATATCTAAAAGAGCTCGGTCGGCCAAAGCCAGAGCTTCTTGTCAAGATGCAAAAAGAAGTTAGAAAGTTAGATGAGCTTATTTATGAACTTCTGCAAGTGGCCAAGGGGATAGAGGTTAGGCCAGAGAGAATTGAGGCCAGAAATGTTTTGCTTGCACTTGAGGAGGAATATTTACCTCTGGCCCAAAGTAAAAAAGTCCATTTTGAGCTGGTTTTTGATAATGAGTTTTCTTTCCAGGCTGATTTTCGCTGGATTATGCGGGCCATGGGCAATCTGGTGCGTAATGCCCTGGAAGCTGTGCCGGAAAATGGCAGGGTGCGGGTGAGAGCCTGGAGAGAAGGGGCAAAAGTTCATCTTCAGGTTAAAGATAATGGTCCTGGCATAGAAAAACAAGTATTGAAGCAGATTGCTCGTCCTTTTTACACGCAGAAGAAACAAGGGTTTGGCCTGGGTCTTTTTCTAGTAGAAATGGTGGCCAAGGCCCATAATGGTGAGCTAATTGTTGAAAGTAAGCCCGGTGAAGGGGCTGAGTTTACGCTTGTATTGGTTGAATAGTTAAATAGTTGAATGGTTGAGTGGTTAAATAATAGATTCTAAAATAATCAAGCTAATAAACCAATAAACTAAACATGTCTCAAAAAAGGATTTTAATCATAGAAGACGATTCCTCGCAGAGAGAGATCTTGTCTGATTACCTTGTCCATCATGGTTTTTCAGTAGTTACAGCTATGACAGGAACAGAAGGAATCAAGCAGGCGCAAGATAAGGGTCCGGATTTGATTTTGCTCGATTATAAGCTTCCCGATGCAGATGGGCTGGAAGTTCTCACCGAGTTAAAAAAGAGCCTGCCCCTAACCCCTGTTATTATAATTACTGCTTTTGGTTCGGTAGACAAAGCCGTGAACGCCATGCGCGCGGGCGCTTTCTATTATTTAACCAAGCCCGTGCACCTGGAAGAATTATTGCTGCTTATCGAGCGGGCCCTAAAGAAGGCCAGACTTGAACAGGAAGTTGTTAGGCTGCGCCGCCAGGTAAGTGGTTGGCCGGATTTTTTGCCTAAAGAAATTATCGCCCAGAGTTCCACCATGAAGGAGCTCTTGGGTTTGGCCAGAAAGGTAGCAGAGACAGAAGCCACTGTGCTTCTTTTAGGGGAGTCAGGCACAGGAAAGGAGGTTTTAGCCGAACTCATTCATCGCCTATCATCCAGACGAGATAAACCATTGGTACGCATAAATTGCGCGGCTATTCCCGGCGGGCTTCTTGAGAGTGAACTTTTTGGCCATGAAAAGGGTGCCTTTACAGGCGCGACCAAAGCTAAACAAGGTTTGTTTGAAGCCGCTGACCATGGAACCATTTTTCTGGATGAGATAGGAGATCTCCCTTTAGAACTTCAGGCCAAGCTGCTGCGAGTTTTGCAAAATGGGACTTTTACACGCGTGGGCAGTGTTAAGGAAATTAAAGTTGATGTGCGGGTTATTGCAGCCACCAATCGGAATCTTGAAGAAATGGTCAAAGAAGAAAAGTTTAGAGAAGATCTCTTCTGGCGGTTAAATGTATTCAGTCTAAACATCCCTGCCTTGCGCCAGAGAAGAGAAGATATAGGTCCCTTGGCCGAATTTTTTTGCTCCAGGTTTGCCCAAAAATATGACAAGAAAATTAAGGGTTTTACGCGTAAGGCCTTGGAGGCTTTGCTGACCTATGATTTTCCAGGCAATGTGCGCGAGCTGGAAAATATTGTTGAACGGGCTGTGATTCTTGCTGAAACTGACTTTATTACCCTGGATGACCTGCCTCCTTATTTGCATAAAAGCAAAGGGCCTAATCCTGCTCAGGACTTTTTTGCTCTGCCCTTAATGGAGGCCGTTGAAAAGCTGGAAAAGATGCGCATTGCTCAAGCCATGCAAGAGGCACAAGGAATAAAAACCAAGGCGGCCAAACTTTTGGGTATTTCAGAGCGGGTTTTGCGGTATAAGCTTGCCAAATATGGGTTAGAATAAGTGCCTAGAAAATCTTTTCTACTATCTAATATTGGTCGTCTAACCACATTTCTTTCTGAAATCTAACCACCCTGTTTCTGCCACGATTTTTGGCCTCGTATAGGGCCACATCGGCGAACTTGATGGCTTTATAGAGCGTATCGGCATCTTTGGGGTACTCAGCAACCCCGATGCTGACAGTCTTATTTATCTTCTGGCCTCTGGGGAGCTCGAATTTATACTGTTCAACACTGGATCGGATTTTTTCCGCCACCTTTTCTGACATATCCGGCTCCACTTGCGGTAAAAGCACTAAGAACTCTTCTCCTCCATAACGGATAAGCAAGTCGGAGCTACGGATATTTTCTTTCATTATTTTTACCAGTTGTTTGAGAACTGCATCGCCGGCCTGATGCCCATACTTATCATTGACCTGTTTAAAATAGTCCAGGTCTACCATCAAAAAGCCAACATTTTTTTCTTCCCTTTTTGATAAAGGTTCAAATTGCGCGATATATTCCTCAAGAAATCTTCGATTGTGTGAACGAGTTAAAGGATCGCGCAAGGCTTGCTCTTTGGACATTTCCAAAAGCCTGAGTGATGCAAGGACAGGGGCTGTTTCATCCAGGTATTTCCTAATGATCACGAGTTGTTCACTGCGTGTATTCCATTCTGACTTGGGGATCAGAAAAGAAATCACTGCCCCGACTTGTCCGCCCATAACCAAGGGCAAACAGCAACGATAGTATTTGGTCTGATCACAGTTAAAGAATGGACAAAGAGCAGGATTGTTTTTTGAACAGATCTCTTCGGTCATTCTTTTAGCTCTACACAGTTCCGGGGAGAGAAGGATGTCACGTTTGCAAAGCGGTTCAGAAGGAACATTGTCCAAAACTGGAATCATGCGGTTGTCACTGGAGTTAACTTCAAAGATCACAAATCGGCTCATGTGAAAGGTGTTTTCAGAGACGTATTTTAACTGCTCATAAACTTCGTCTTTACTGTACACACCTTTGATGTCTCTGCTAAACGAGGTGAGCTTTGCCATTTGCTCTAGTCGTAAAGATACCTCGTCAAGAGATAGGAGCTGCCTTGAGCCTTCTCTGGTGCGCAAGACCTCGTCAAGAAGTTGGCCAATGCGGTTAAGGAATGTCTTCCATAACCGCATCATGGTGTTAACCACATTGCGCATCTCTGTAAGTTCATCTCCTTTACGCAATGCATAGACAGGACAATTCAAACAAGAACCATATTTGTTTAAGAATATACAGCTATTTCTCCATTGAGGAGATATGGCTTCCGAGCCTGTCTCTAGATAACATACCAGTGATGGATTTTTGTGAACTGGGCATTCTTCATGGTTACAATGCAATACTTCAAGGCAGTGTATATGGTCAGTTTCAAATCTGTCCGCAAAGTCATTAGTATGCGATGCAACAATCATTCTTCTTAATCTTGCAAAGAAAACCTTAATTCTTTTAATGTTCAAGTAAAGGGCAGCTATGATAGCTAAGAAAGGTAGGAATAATATATTAAAGAAATAAAAAATTATATTTTCACTTTCCTTTTGATTTAGTTTTGCATCATAATTTATAGAGATTCCTCCTATGACGTTGCCATTGTTGTCCTTTACGGGGATAATGAAATAATATATTTGTCCTTTTTTACTTAGAGTAAGGAAATGAATATCTTCATCTAAATCAAAAAGCATTTTGCGATAACTTTCTTTTTGAAAATAGATCCATTTTTTTCCTTCTGTAAAATTTATGTCTGGATCGAGAGACGACTTTAAACTTTTGTCCACAAAAGTAGCAATCCCAACACCTTTTGGCAGTTGTATCTTGGTAACAATTTCTTGAACATTCAAACTCACTTCAAGAATGCCGAGCAGGGAGTCGGCCCTAGTTATCGGACAGACTTCCTGAATATTAAGCCCATGGTGTCCTGGAACTATCCCCCAGAGCATGCGTAACTCTTCCCCAGCCTTGGACGCTAATGGTTTTTCGCCGGATAAGTCCGTACCTTTTACGTTTAAATCTTGTGTATTTAAAAAAGTGACTGCCGGAGGGAGCATAAAATGATAAGATAAAGATGTATAACCAGAAACAACGCGCATACGGTCAAGATAAGGAAGGATAATTTTTTTTAATAGTTCCCGGTCTTGAGTTTCAAGTGCCTTTTGGACTTCAGGGTTCAGTGAGAGCGAAAAAGCCTGGGTTTGGGCGAATCTTACTCCCCTGTTTAATTCATCTTGTACCCAGGAGGTAACAAGCTTTAATTGTTTTTCTATATTGTTGCCCAATTGTCTCTTAATGGTCTTTGTAAAGTAAAACATGCTGGCAATTAGGCAAAAAATTAACAAAATTGTAGGTAGATATAAAAATCTTCCGTTAAGGCTCCATTCTTCAGGGTTAAAAATTTTGGACAGGGAAAGTTTTATCTTCTGAACTTTTTTGTCCTTTTTGTTTTTTAAATTAGTTATTTTTATCATAGTCCACCTATGTTATTAGATAATATAATAGATTTTAGCATAGAAAAAATTACAGGCTAATTCAACCCCCTTTGATTGTTTTTTTTGTGAAAGATAACTTTTTTTGTTCAAAAACGTTAATTTTTTTTGAAGCAGACGGACCATATTAACTTTTTTTAGCGTTTGGCGACAACCTGTTTGACAACTATCGAAATTTATTTGTATTTTTTATGTCAAATAAGAGTTAACAACTGTTTGGTAAGTCGAGTCAATTGGGGCCTTTCCTTGAGCTTTGCTCAGAGAGGCTTATTCAAGAAAGGATTTAAGATGCAGGCTTCAGATAATTCCATAGCGTTTGTCCACTTCCCGTTTAAAAATTTTATTAACCGCAACCCCTTTACCGTTTTTTATTAAACCTGTAGACTTGTATTGAAGTTCGGCACAAAATCGAGTCTCGAACCGTGTTTTGGTCGAGCTTTACAGCTTAAACTTTAACCTTTTTTTTATGCGCTATTATCCAATTTTTTTAGACCTCAAGGACAAGACCTGCCTGGTAATTGGCGCAGGTAAGGTTGGTCAGCGAAAAATCAGGACCTTGCTTAATTGCGGGGCAAAAAAGATTCTTGTCCTTGAGCCCTACAACTGTTTGCCTGAGGATTTATCTTCCCATCCTCGCCTTGAATTTAAAAGAAATAAATTTCAGCCCAGCGATTTAAACGAGGTCAGCCTGGTTTTTGTCTGTACCAACGATAAAGAGCTAAACCAGACTATTGCCACTGAATGTAAAAAAAGAAATATTTTTTGCAATGTAGCCAACGTCCCTGAACAGGGCGACTTTATTCTTCCTTCTATCTTTACTCAAGGTGATCTATGTCTGGCCATATCCACTGGCGGGCATAGCCCGGCACTGGCCAGGAAGATCCGTCAGGACCTAGAGCATGTCTTCGGTCCCGAATACTTTTTATTGACCAGGCTTATGTCTAAGATTAGACCTTTGGTTCTGTCTCTTGGTCTTGAACAACAAGAAAACGCGAGTATTTTTCGCCAACTAACTTCCTCTGAGCTTTTAGATGCCTTAAAATTAAAGGAACTGGAGAAAGTAGAAAAAGTTTTGAAGAAAATTTTGCCTCCAAACCTCCATATGCATATAGGAGGACTGATTGATGATATCTCTAAGAATTTTTGACTTAGGTATTGCACTGCTTTACTTTGTAGCTGCGATACAGGTCTTAGCCGGCTTTCTCTTCAGACAAAAAAAACTGCAAAGTCTAGGCAACTATCTGACCGTAGCAGGTTTTGGCCTGCATAGCATAGACCTTGGTTTACAATACTTTTTTTCTTTCAATGAAACCCTTGTTCAGGGCCAGTTCTATTTTAGTTTATTAGCCTGGGCCTTTTTGCTGGTTTTTTTCTTATTATGGTTTAGATTAAAATTAAAATTTTTATCTCTGATCGCTGCTCCTCTGGCTTTAATACTATTTTCATCTTCTTTGGCTATTTCTCCGAAAGTCATCCCAATTCCTCCGCGGCTAAGTGGCCTCTGGTTTGCCCTGCACATAGGCACGTTATTTATTAGCATGGGTTTTTTGGCTATGGCCTTTGGCGCCGGGATTGCTTATTTATATCTGGAAAAAAAGATTAAAACCAAATCCAGGCTTTCTTCTTTTTCCAGGGATTTGCCTTCCTTGACTGCCTTTGACCGCGCCAATCACTTGGCTGTGACCTGGGGATTTCCCCTCTTTACCGTG
The DNA here is from genome assembly GCF_982781345.1 of Desulfovulcanus sp. Taxonomy (NCBI): domain Bacteria; kingdom Pseudomonadati; phylum Thermodesulfobacteriota; class Desulfovibrionia; order Desulfovibrionales; family Desulfonauticaceae; genus Desulfovulcanus; species Desulfovulcanus sp. The sequence continues at coordinate 4,797 of NZ_CEYAEZ010000011.1, read as the reverse complement.
GGAACTTTGTCAGGATTTATCTGGGCTGCCTTTACTTGGAAAAAAATATTTACCTGGGATCCCAAGGAAATTTTGGCCATTATCATCTGGCTATTATATGCTTATCTTTTTCATCAACGCCTTGCTCTGGGCTGGAAAGGAAGAAAACCGGCCAAACTGGCCATTATTATTTTTGTCCTGACTGTAATCTCCATGCTCGGAGTTAATTTTTTAATCCCAACTCATCACAGTTTTAAACCATAAAATAGCGAAGCGATGCAGAAAATATATTTGTTTGGTTTAAATCACCGCACGGCCAGTGTTGAGGTGCGGGAGAAATTTGCTCTGACCAACTTCAATCCCTTAAAAGAAGGTTTAATAAGCCAGGACGGACCCATAACCGAGGCACTGGTTTTGTCCACTTGCAACCGGGTTGAAATCCTTTGTGTTGGAAGTGCTGCGCTGGAAGATGTGGAAAATAAAGTCTTAAATACCTGGGCTGGATTTTGTGCTGCGGATATTAATCTGTTGAAAAAAAATATGTATTTTTATCAAGACTTGGGAGCAGTAGAGCATCTGTTTACCGTGGCCTCCAGCCTGGACTCTATGGTTCTAGGAGAGCCCCAAATCTTGGGACAGCTTAAAGATGCCTACCGAAAAGCTGTAAAAGACCAAACAGTCAAAGTCATCATCAACCGGCTTTTGCACAAATCCTTTTCTGTGGCCAAAAGAGTGCGCACAGAAACAGCAGTAGCTGCCAATGCCGTATCCATAAGCTATGCGGCGGTGGAACTGGCTAAAAGGATATTTGGTGACTTGTCCAAACAACGGGCCATGCTCGTAGGCGCCGGGGAAATGGCTGAATTGGCAGCCATACATCTGTTAAACAGTGGTGTGCAGGAAATTTTGGTGGTCAATAGGACCCTGGAACGAGCTCAAGAATTGGCCTGCAAGTTCCAGGGCCAGGCAGCGTGTCTAGATGATCTCCAGGACAACCTGCTCACAGTGGATATCGTTATAAGTTCAACCGGCGCCCCATCAACTATCATTCAGGCCAGGGATTTAAAAAAGATCCTTAAAAAGAGAAAACACAGGCCTATTTTTTTTATTGATATTGCTGTGCCCCGAGACATCGATCCTGACGTCAACCTTTTGGACAATGTCTACCTATACGATATTGATGACTTAAAAGAGGTTGTGGAAGAAAACCTGGCCAATAGGAAGGCAGAGGCTGAAAAGGCCAGGATGATCATTAAGCAGGAAGTAGACAAGTTCGCCCAGTGGCTTAAGTCCCTGGATTTGAATCCAACCATAGTGGATTTGTTGACCAAGGGAGAAACCATCGCCCAAAGAGAGCTCAAAAGAACTTTGCGTTGCTTGAAGCAGGATGTTGATGAAAAGACCTACTCTGCTATGGAAACTCTGGCCCAGTCTTTGGTGAAAAAACTCTATCATGAACCGATTATGTTCTTAAAAAGACGGACTCGCGAGGAGGAAAATGCGCAAAAGTTCATAGATTTAACAAGACGAATGTTTAATCTGGATAACGAGCATATACCCGAAAATGCACACAAGGACAGGAAACGATAAAGAGGGAAAGGGTGAAGCGGAGAGAATACAATATAATAGTAGTTAGGAGAGGGTAAGCGGTGAAGTAAGGAGGAGAAAATCATGCGTTCATACTATATTGAAGAAATAAACCGGGATCATATTAAAAAATTTGAGCAGTATCTTAGAGAGCAAGGCTACCAAGGCCCGATAGATGATATTTTCTGGCTGCCATTACCCGTTGATACGCTAAGCGAGAGACAATCTGTTCATCTAAAGGAGTGCGGTCCATATTATATGGCACTGGAAACAGGAAAAAATTGGCTTAAACTGGAACTTTTAGTGCGGGCCAGGGGCAAAATTCGCTGTGAGTGTATTACCTATGCCACGCCGGCACAAAGAGAGAAAATGATAGAACTTCTTGATGATATGTTAAAAAATCAAGATATTCCCGTCTAAGTTTAGGCGAGACGGTAGGATTTGTAAGGAAAGTACCAGGCGAGCCAGACCTCACCGGGCAAGATTAAATCTCAAAACTCAGTCTTGCCATTGAGGTATTAAATTGATATTTTTTCCAAAAAGCGGATAAATATGTCATTGGTCGTTATCGCATTAATTTTTAACAAGGAACTTACACCTCTTCAAACTCTAAGCTTATAATTAAACAAGGGAGGTTATTCTAATGCAAGCACAAGAAAAGGTTACTCCATTAAGGCATGAGGAAAAGACTGAGGATAATAAGCAGCAATTTGCCAAGGATATCATTGCCAATTCCCGCAAGGATATGGGAAAAGTGGCCATGATTATCTCTATTCTTTGTGTCCTGCTCCTGGTGGTCTTCTTTTTTGGCCTGAACCAGAATATTTCCGGACTTTCGGCCAAGGTAGAGGAACTTTCCAGTTTGAAAGGTGATGTTCAGAGCCTGGACAGTAAAGTGCTGAGCATGGAGCAAAAGATTGCTACTTTGGAAAATTTGCCACAAATGACTAAGAATATGCTTCTCTCCAATATTTTACAGGAAATGTCTCAGAAGGCAGCTTATTTAAGCTCGCAAGTATCCACCGAGGAACAGAGCGAAAAGCTAATGCAGGCTAAAGAATTACTGCAGCAGGTTCAGGCCGAGCTTGGCTCTGCTCAATAATTTTTTAGGTGCGAAGATGGGAAGTTAGGGAGTTAAGAAGTTAAGGTGGAAAGGCAACCTCTATTTCTTCCTATCTTCCCATCCACTTATCTTCTCAACTTCAATTATTCAGACTCTGTAGTGGCGCAGGGATTAGACCACCCAGGCGAATAAATTTTTCAGAGAAGCCTTCGCGTACAGGCATAATTGTGGCCTCCCCTAATAACCCTCCAAAGTAGGCCTTATCTCCTGCCTTCTTTCCGGGCACCGGGATAATCCTGGTAGCTGTTGTTTTTCTGTTGATTACACCGATAGCCATTTCATCTGCGATTATAGCGGCCAGGGTCTCGGCAGAAGTATCTCCTGGTACAGCCACCATATCCAGTCCTACGGAGCAGACAGAAGTCATGGCCTCCAGCTTTTCCAGATTCAGAAAACTATCCCTGGCTGCATTGGCAATGTTTAAATCTTCACTGACGGGAATGAAGGCCCCGCTTAAACCACCCACATATGAGCTGGCAAAGGAGCCGCCCTTTTTCACCGCATCATTGAGCATAGCCAGAATAGCCGTGCTTCCCGGTACTCCAATACTGTGCAGACCCAGAGACTGAAAAATTTCGCCTACACTGTCACCTACATTGGGGGTAGGGGCCAGGGAAAGGTCAACAATACCAAATTGGACGCCTACTTTTTTGGCTACTTCCCGACCAATGAGTTCCCCGACTTTAGTGACTTTAAAAGCCGTTTTCTTGATTGTTTCTGAAAGCATTCCCAAGTCTGCTTTCGGATTGGCCTCCAGTGTCCGGTCAATGGCTTTTTTGACTACCCCGGGACCGCTGACGCCGACATTGATTACGGCTCCTGGCTCGCCCGCTCCCAAATAGGCCCCGGCCATAAAGGGAATATCCTGGGGGATATTGGCGAAAACACACAATTTGGCACAGGCCAGGCCATCTCTATCGCGTGTTAAATGCGCGGCTTCCTTGATGGTCTTGCCCATCAAATAAACTCCGTCCATATTTATGCCGGCCTTGGTGGAAGCCACGTTAACTGAAGCACAGACTCGTTCAGTCTGGGCCAGGGCTTCCGGGATAGCTTCTATCAAGGACAAATCGCCAGTAGCCATGCCCTTTTCCACCAGGGCTGAAAATCCTCCGATAAAATCTATTTGGACCTCCCTGGCAGCCTTATCCAGAGTCCTGGCTATTTCAACCATCTGTTCGGAATCAAAAGGTGCGCCAACAACGGCCATGGGACTAATGGCGATACGTTTGTTTACCACTGGTATGCCGTATTTATCTCCTACTTCATCACAAACACGGACCAAATCTTTTGCTGTGGAGACTATTCTACTATAGATCTTGTCCAAGAATTTAGATAAATCATCAGAGGTACAGTCAAAGAGAGAAATGCCTAAGGTCACGGTGCGCACATCCAGATGTTCATTCTTGATCATCTCAAAAGTAGAAAGAACCTCACGTTCTGAAAGCATGGCCTACCTCGCTAAATCCGGTGAATATTTTCAAAAATATCCCGATGTTGAATAGTAAATTTTAAGCCTACGCTATGGGCTGCTTGCTCCAATTCATCTCGTAACTGTTTAAAATTTATACTTAAAGGAACCGCGAACTCAAAAACCATGACCATCTTGTCAGGAAAAGTTTGACTATGATTTATGGCCTTAAGTCCCGTGATATTACATCCAAAATCGCGCATAATTCCCGTAAGTTTGGCTATCTGTCCTACTTTATCTTGCCCTATGGCGGTAACCACAAAAGGGTCAGTCGGCTCTTCTATCCATTTATTTTGCTTGCCGGCTGGCTTTAATATAACTGTCAGTCCCCATGGGTTTAAGGCCTGTTCAAGTGAATGTAAAATATCTTCGGGATCGACCTGGTCAGGCTTGCTAAAGATATAAATGGCAGCGAATTCCCACTGCAATATTGTCTGTGACAGGTCTTCAATATTACAGCCAAAATCGGCAAGTATTTCCGCAACCTTGGCAACGATCCCTGGCCTGTCCTGGCCAAGTACTGACAGGGCAAATTTTTGCATTATTATCTCCACGTCTTCCTGTCTTTTTGACTTCTAAAAGAGCCTGTGGCCGAACCTGTTATCAACTCAATTTCCATTGTTCATTCCTGTCTTGG
>NZ_CEYAEZ010000010.1:0-53653 GCF_982781345.1 Desulfovulcanus sp. | reverse complement strand
GGTCGCGGTATCTTATCTTTTCCTGAGAAGACTGGTTAACCCTCAGGTCAGGTATGTTTCCCTGCCTGCTGATTATTTCCCCTTGTTCCTTATTTTAGGTATAGTTCTTTCTGGAATTTTCATGCGCTACTTTATCAAAACAGATATAGTTGCTGTAAAAGAATTGACCATGGGCCTGGTTACCTTCAATCCCAAGGTCCCAGAAGGTGTGGGAACTATTTTTTACATCCATATCTTTTTAGTTTCTGTGCTCCTCATCTATTTCCCTCTGAGTAAACTTATGCACATGGGCGGAGTATTTTTAAGCCCAACCAGAAATCTAGCTAATAATAGCAGGATGAAAACACATATTAATCCGTGGAATTATCCTGTAAAGATTCATACTTACGAGGCCTATGAGGATGAGTTTAGAGAAAGAATGGTAGAGGCTGGATTACCAGTGGAAAAGCCCTTAGAACAGCCAGTTGAGAATAAGGAGTAGAGAGTATGGCTACACCAAAACCACAAGAATTATTCGCAAGTATAAACCACAGGCCGCCCAAAAAGGATTGGATGGATGTGCCTGTGGAGATTAAGCCTGGTAGGTACTGTTATGCTGCCAACCCCAAGAGCCTGGAGGCGGTTGGTATGCCACATGCCAGGGACTGGAACCCTTTAGATGATGACTGGAAGCTTCCTGAAAACTGGAAGGAAATTATAATCCAAGGTATCAGAGAGCGGCTTGAGAAGTTTAGATCATTTAAAGTCTTCATGGATATTTGTGTACGTTGTGGCGCGTGTGCTGATAAATGTCATTACTTTATTGGTTCTGGTGACCCAAAGAATATGCCAGTTTTACGCGCTGAATTACTTCGCTCCATTTATCGCGGTGAGTTTACCAAAGCGGGCAAGATTCTGGGCAGGTTTGCCGGAGCGCGCAAGCTTACTCCCGAAGTAATCAAAGAATGGTGGTATTACTTTTTTCAATGTTCTGAGTGTCGCCGTTGCTCTGTCTTCTGTCCTTACGGTATTGATACGGCTGAAATAACAATTTTAGGCCGCGAACTGCTTAACCTTTTAGGTCTAAATATCGACTGGATTGCAACTCCTGTGGCTAATTGTTACCGGACAGGTAACCACCTGGGTATTCAGCCCCATGCCTTTAAAGACATGATTGATTTCTTCTGTGATGACATTGAAGAAATCACAGGTATCCGTCCAGAGCCTTCCTTCAATAAGAAGGGAGCTGATATTTTATTTATCACACCTTCTGGTGATGTCTTTGCCGATCCAGGTACATACACTTGTATGGGCTACCTGATGCTTTTCCATTATCTGAAGGAAGAGTATGGATTAGAAGTTACCTGGAGCACCTATGCTTCTGAGGGTGGTAACTTTGGCTTTTTTACATCCCATGAAATGATGAAAAGGCTTAATGCCAAGATGTATTTGGAAGCCAAGAGACTGGGCGTGAAATGGATCCTTGGTGGTGAGTGCGGCCATATGTGGCGTGTCATTCATCAGTATATGGCCACTATGCAACAGGATATGGTCGGCGATTTAGATTTTCTAGAAGAGCCTGTATCTCCTATCACTGGCACCAAGTTTGAGAATGCCAAAGCAACCAAGATGGTCCACATTGTTGAGTTTACAGCTGATCTTATTAAGCACGGCAAGCTCAAATTGGATAAGAGCCGCAATGACAATCTGATTATGACCTTTCATGATTCCTGTAATCCTTCTCGCGGGATGGGTTTTCATGAAGAGCCAAGATATATCATAAAAAATACCTGTAACCATTTCTATGACATGCCCGAAAATACAATCCGCGAGCAGACTTTCTGCTGTGGCGGCGGAGCTGGTCTCAATGCGGGTGAAAATGAAGAATTGAGGATGATGGGAGGACTGCCAAGAGCTAACGCAGTCAAGTATGTGCATGAGAAGTACGGTGTGAATATGCTTGGATGTATTTGCGCCATTGATAGGGCCGTACTTCCCAACTCGATGAACTACTGGGTTCCTGGTGTGCAGGTAACCGGTCTTCATGAATTAGTTGGTAATGCCCTTGTCTTGCCTGGGGAACAGGAGAGGGAGACCAACTTGCGCGGTGAACCCTTACCAGGAAAGGAGGATATATAAATGTACGATGGCGGTAAGATCATTGCAGGGCTGGCCGTGTTTGTGCTCCTGTTTACCTTTCCATTTTGGTATAATGTAGGAAATGCTGCTTATACCAGGCCAAAATTGGAACTGCCCAAGGAAGCTAAAGAGTGTGTGGAAAAGACTGAATGGATGCGCGCTGAGCATATGCAGCTCTTAAATCACTGGCGAGATGAAGTGGTACGTGAAGGGCATCGGGAATACAAAAGTATGGTCGCAGGGAAGACTTTTAATAAGAGCCTGACCAAGACCTGCATGAAGTGTCACGATAATAAGGAGAAGTTTTGCGATAGGTGTCATAACTCATTGGCAGTTAAACCCTATTGTTGGGACTGCCATGTGGCTCCAAAGGGGGAAAAGTAATGAAAAGCAGTAGAAGAAAATTTTTACAGATAGCTGGCCTTTCTGCCCTGGGTTGGAGCATATGTCCTTCACTTTTACAGGCATCCGGCCATGGAGGCGGAGAAGGAGGGCATGGTCAAGGTGTTCGCTGGGCAATGGCTATTGATACTCGTAAGTTGGATGACAAATTGATGGAAGAGTGTGTCCATGCCTGTCATAGCATTCACAACGTGCCCAAGATAAATTCCAAACAGAACATAAAATGGATTTGGAGTGCTCCATTTGAAAAACTGTTTCCGGGTCAGATGCACAAGTTTTTGAAAGAAGTCCCTGAGGAACATACACTTGCTTTATGTAACCATTGTGGGAATCCATCATGTGTGCGCGTGTGTCCTACCAAGGCCACGTTTAAGCGCCCTGACGGAATCGTTATGATGGATTTCCACAGGTGTATAGGTTGCCGTTACTGCATGGCTGCATGTCCTTACGGGTCCAGGAGTTTTAACTTTGCTGACCCCAGAAGGTTTTTAAAAGAACAGAATCCAGACTTTCCTACCCGCACCAAGGGTGTGGTTGAAAAGTGTACCTTCTGTGCAGAAAGGTTGGACGAGGGTAAAAGGCCTGCATGTGTAGAGGCGGCTAAGGGAGCAATTTACTTTGGGGATCTTAATGATCCACATTCCGAGGTAAGGCAGGTCTTGAAAGAAAGGTATTCGATCCGCCGTAAACCAGGCCTGGGAACTGATCCCAGTGTGTATTACTTAATCTAAGGGGTGGAAAATGCTGGAAAAGGCAATAAAAGGAAGTAAGATATATTGGGGATGGCTGGGCCTTCTCCTGGCCATAATAGGTGTTGGCTTTGGAGCGTATTTGGTGCAGCTCAATCAAGGTTTGAGCATCACCGGTATGAGCCGTGATGTCTCTTGGGGATTTTATATTGCCCAGTTTACTTTTTTAGTCGGTGTAGCAGCATCTGCTGTAATGATGGTTATTCCTAAATACCTGCATCATTACCAGGCCTTTGGGAGGGTCTTGATTCTGGGAGAATTTTTGGCTGTTGCGGCAGTCTCTATGTGCCTGCTTTTTATTGTGGTCGATCTGGGCCAGCCGCAAAGACTTTTTAATGTTCTTTTACACCCAACACCTAATTCAATCCTGTTTTGGGATATGGTTGTCTTGAACGGTTATTTGTTTTTAAATATTTTAATTGGTTGGGTAACACTGGAAGCAGAGCGCAAACAGGTTCCCCCACCAGGCTGGATTAAGCCTTTTATTTACCTGTCTATTCCATGGGCAGTGAGTATTCACACTGTTACAGCCTTTCTTTATTGTGGCCTGCCAGGTCGCGGTTTCTGGTTGACAGCTATCTTGGCACCAAGATTTCTGGCCTCAGCCTTTGCATCAGGGCCTGCTTTTCTTATCCTGTTATGCTATATTGTAAAAATATTCACAAAATGGGATCCAGGCAAAGAGGCCATTCAGAGTTTGGCCAAGATCGTTACCTACGCCATTATCACCAACCTATTTTTCCTAGGATTGGAAGTCTTTACAGTTGGCTATAGCCAGATACCAGATCATTTGTTGCACTTTAAATACCTCTTTTTTGGCTTACACGGCTATAGTACTTATGTTCCCTGGATGTGGGCTTCTGTTATAGCTGGACTTGCTGCCGTGGCTATCCTTTTAAATCCGAAAAACAGGCAAGCGGACAATGTCCTGGCTTTTGCCTGCGTGTTGGTATTTTTGAGTTGTTGGATTGACAAGGGCCTGGGTATGATTTCAGGTGGTTTTGTCCCCAATCCTTTAGAGGAAATTACTGAATATATACCAACAAAACTTGAGTTGATGGTAACACTTGGAGTCTATGCTGCTGGATTTTTTATTTTGACAATTCTATACAAAGTTGCTGTAGGAGTTAAAAAAGAGGTTGATGCCTAATGAACAAAAGCCTCGTCTACTGGCGAGGCTTTTTATATTGAACTTGCGAAATTTTTATTTTTCAGAAAATTTTTATTTTAAAAGACTAGATCCTTGAAAGAATGTGATATTATATAGAACCGATTAATTATCCTGTCAGTTTTATAAAATTAAATCATTTTAATAGGTTACACATTGAGCCTGTTGTTTAAAGTCACAATTTTCTTATCTCGTATCTTGACAATAATTACTTATTATGACTAATGCGCTTAACACAAATTATTTTTAGGCAAAAACTGACCAAGTTTTTGTAACTAAATTTTTTAACCTATTAATTTTTTTGGAGGTTTGCTATGGCTTATAAAATTACAGTTGATGTGGATAAGTGTACAGGCGATGGTGAATGCGTAGATGTTTGCCCTGTCGAAGTTTATGAACTTCAAGATGGCAAAGCCGTACCTGTTAATGAAGAAGAATGCCTTGGTTGTGAGTCCTGTATTGAAGTTTGCGAACAGGATGCCATCACTTTAGAAGAGATTTAGCTTAAAATGGGGGGCAATAACCTTGCCCCCCTATCACTTTGTAGTCCCATCTTACAATCCTCTCAATAAACTTTATCCAAAATAGTTTTTGGTAAAATGATCTATATTCTAAGGTGCTAATCTTAGAATATGGATCATAGTGCCAAATAAAAGGAGTTAATGAATGGATTTAGATTTTAGCTACTATTTTAAACAATACGAAGAGCTTTTAAAAAGTGTAGATAATATATTCTCAAAGGTTAAAGAAGAGTATCCTGATAGGGTCAAATGTACCCTTGGTTGCAGCGATTGCTGTTATGCACTATTTGATTTGCCCCTCATTGAGGCTCTTTACTTAAATCATCATTTTAAAGAATTAGATAAAGAAAGGCGCAATGAAATCCTGATTCGTGCTGATAAAGCAGATCGACAAATATATAAGATTAAGAGACAAGCTTTCAAGGCTCAACAAAAAGGTGAAGAAGAAGAAAAAATTTTAGCTGAAATAGCCAAAAAAAGAGTCCGTTGTCCTTTACTTGGAGAAGATAATAAATGTGAGTTGTATGATGTAAGGCCCGTTACATGCCGTTTATATGGTTTGCCTATGGCTATTAATCAAAAGAGCCGTTCTTGTGGTCTGTCTGGGTTTGAGCCTGGACGCTCTTATCCTACTGTTAATATGGATAAGATTTATGAGAAGTTATTTTTGATAAGCTATGATCTAGTCCAAAGTTTAAATACTAAATATGTTCAACTACATACAGTTTTGGTGCCGGTCTCAATGGCTTTGCTTACAGAATATGATAATGAATATCTTGGCATAAGAGAGAATCTGCCTGTGTCTGATGAAGAAAAAAAAGTGACGAATGAATGGGTGTTAGGTGAGGGGGACTAAATGAAAATTCTGGTCGATGAACAGGAAAGGCAAAAAAGAGCGATTTATGACTCTCTGTCTCCAAGGCGGAAGAAGTTTATTGACCGCATAGGTTATGAAAAATGGGATCCTTTTCAAGAGCCAAATGATCCTCGCAAGGTAAAAACTGATACAACAAACCGTACAACAAAGCAGTTAGTGAGGGATTTTTTATCTGAGTGTCAGCCAGATGATTATAGTAATGCCTATGGACAGGGAGTGTTAGAGATTTGCTTAGGGATTGTTAATGGTGATGATAGGTATCGGGCTATGTATGAATTTTCATTATGGTATCATGAGCTATTAAAAAGAGAAAATAAAGAGTTTAAAAAAAGTTTATAAGTAAAAGTCAACAGAAGTTTTAAATAAGGTAATCATGTTAGTGTTAAGGATTGTAAAAAATCATTTTATGAATGACTTTTAATTTTATATAGTTCTATCCTGTAACAATGTGAGTCAGGGGCCAAACCTTACTTAAGAGGACAATTTTACATAATTTTTTTCAATCCTGATTTCTTCCATGCTGGTGCAAATGTCTGGAGCCATCTATAGCTTGCTTGCAGGCAGAGCATAATGGTACATTTGAGATAAATGAATATTCTTTTTATTGTCGATAGTTATGGCAAATACTCCCGGATATTTAGCTTTGGCACCCCCGATGCTCTGCTTATCTGCAAGCTTCGCCAAGATGTCTTACCCAGCCCTTTGTAATGCTTTCAAGAAATCAGAACTTCTAATCTTGTAGTCAAAATGGGGTTTGGCCTCAGACTCATTGTATCCTAGGTATTGACGCTTTAAACTCTAAACATAGAGAAGGAAGGAATATGACTCAAGAACAGCAAAAAAAGACTATTGAAGAACAAATTGAAGAGTTAAAGTCCAAATTAGCAGCCAATCCTGAATGCGGAATAACTCAATATAATTTGGGAGTTGCTTATCTGGCTAAACGGGAATTTGAAAAGGCAAAAGATGCCTTCAAAAAAGCGGTACAATGTTCTCCAGATCTTGCTGAAGCCTATGTTCAATTGGGCGGAATAGCTATGTACGAGGGAGATATTGATGCCTGCTTCAGCTATAATCAGATGGCCTCCAAAATACGGCCACGTTTTGCAGTCCCTCATGGGAATATGGGTTTTGTTTATTTACAGAAAAATGAAGTTGATAAAGCCATCGCAAGTTTAAGAAGGGCCATTTCTTTTGATCCAAAGTTTGTTCAAGCCCATGCTACCTTAGGCAGTGCCTATCTTATGGAAGGAGATTTAGATGGGTGCATTGAACAATCAAGGAAAGCCATTGAACTTGAACCCAAATTTGGACCAGCTTACAATAACATGGGCTTAGCTTACTTGGAAAAGGGAGAGTATAAGAAGGCGGTTGAGTGCTTTGATAAAGCAATAGAAACTGGGTATGAGGTTGCCCCGGAGATACTTCAGGAAATTGAAAAATATCGCTAATGATCATTTGTATCTAGAAGCATATCCAGCTGACTGATTGATCGAATGAATATGGGTAATGGCTCATGATTTTCCTGGCCAGCCTGTTATTGTGAATTAACTTGAGGAGTAAAGGCTATGTGAGTTCGCTATTCAGGGAATAAACAGAACTTCTCCAATCATCCAAAGAAGTTAATCTTGGGCCATGGGTTTTGATTAAGAAAGAGAGAGACAGAAATTTAATTTTCGGTTGACAAGAACTTTTTGTTGTGTGAAAATTCACAAAAGAATCTAGCCTGTAGTAAATTCGTGGTTTAAACCGTTTGCCTACTTGTATGGTTTTGGGTAGGACGGTTTTTTTTTAATAAGGGCGTAACTATTATTTAAGGAGGAATTGCAATGCCTAAACATGAAACCCCTTTGTTGGACCAGCTTGAAAGTGGTCCATGGCCAAGTTTCGTGTCTGAGATTAAGAGGCAGTCTGAGGCCAGGCATCAGAAGCAGAATGAAGTGGAATATCAAATTCCTGTCGATGTCTGTGATGACGTGTTGGGAATCTTGGAGATGTCCTACAATGATGGAACATGTCATTGGAAGCACGGTGGGATAGTTGGAGTTTTCGGTTATGGTGGTGGTGTAATTGGTCGTTATTGTGACCAGCCAGATAAATTTCCTGGCGTTGCTCATTTTCACACCGTTCGCGTTAACCAGCCTGCTGGCAAGTACTATACTACTGAATATCTGCGCCAGCTTTGCGACCTTTGGGATTTTCGCGGTTCTGGTTTAACCAATATGCATGGGTCTACTGGTGATATCGTACTTTTGGGTACCAGGACAGAGCAGTTGGAAGAAATTTTCGGTGTATTGACTCATGAGTTGAATCAGGACTTGGGTGGTTCTGGTTCAAACCTGCGTACACCTGCCTGTTGCTTGGGTGAATCTCGTTGCGAGTTTGCCTGTTATGACACTCAAGAGCTTTGCTACCAATTGACCATGGAATACCAGGATGAGTTGCACAGGCCAGCCTTCCCCTATAAGTTCAAGTTCAAATTTGACGGTTGTCCGAATGGCTGCGTAGCTTCTATCGCCCGTTCTGATATGTCTTTTATCGGAACCTGGCGTGATGAGATCCGCATTGATCAGGAAGCAGTTGCTGCCTATATTGGTGGAGAACTGAAACCGAATGCTGGGGCTCATGCTGATGGTGAATGGGGCCCATTTGATATCAAGAAAGAAGTTATTGATCTTTGTCCATCTCAATGCATGAGTTTAGAGGATGGAAAATTAGTTATTGATAACAAAGAGTGTGTACGCTGTATGCATTGTATCAATACAATGCCAAGGGCTTTGCGTATTGGTAATGATCGTGGTTTGTCCATTCTGGTTGGCGCTAAGGCCCCAATCCTTGACGGAGCTCAAATGAGTTCTCTGCTTGTACCTTTCATTAAGGTTGAGCCTCCTTATGATGAAATTAAGGAAGTTATTGAAAATGTTTGGGATTGGTGGATGGAAGAAGGTAAAAACCGTGAGCGTTTGGGTGAGACAATCAAACGCTTGAGTTTTCAGAAGCTTTTGGAAGTTACTGGCATCAAGCCAATGCCTCAGCATGTACAGGAACCAAGACACAATCCTTATATTTTCTGGAAAGAGGAAGAGGTTCCTGGCGGATGGCAGCGTGATATTAAAGAATTCAGAAAACTCCATCAGAGATAGGGGAGGTAAAAAATGGCTTTTATTCCTTCTGGATATTACAATCCTGACAAACCAATGGAAAACAGGATTACTGATATTGGCCCTAGGTACTATGAAGAATTTCTTCCACCTGTTATTAAGAATAACAAGGGTAAGTGGCTCTGGCATGAAATTTTGGAGCCAGGCGTATTAATGCACAAGGCTGAGAGCGGCGACGAAGTTTACACTGTACGTTGCGGTTCTCCAAGGCTCTTGAGTGTTGAGACTATTCGTGAGATCTGCGAAATTGCTGACAAGCATTGCGATGGTTACGTCCGTTTTACCACCAGAAACAATATTGAGTTTATGGTGGATAGCAAAGACAAGCTGGATGCTCTGAAAGAAGACCTGTCCAGCCGCAAGCATCCCGGTGGAAGTTACAAGTTCCCCATTGGTGGAACTGGTGCAGGTATAACCAACATAGTTCATACTCAGGGTTGGATCCACTGTCACACTCCTGCATCCGATGCTTCTGGTACTGTTAAGGTCGTTATGGATGAGCTTTTCGAAGAGTTCCAGCAGATGAAGATGCCTGCCAAGTTAAGAATCGCAATGGCATGCTGCTTGAACATGTGCGGTGCTGTACATTGTTCTGATATTGCTATCCTTGGTTATCACCGCAAGCCTCCAATTATTGACCATGAATGGCTGGAAAACTTGTGTGAAATTCCATTGGCTGTAGCAGCTTGTCCTACAGGCGCTATTCGTCCGACTAAGACAAAGATTACCACCGAGTCTGGAGAGGAAAAAGAGGTAAAGACTGTAGCCATCAAGCAGGAAAGGTGTATGTTCTGCGGTAACTGTTACACCATGTGTCCTGCATTGCCCTTGGCAGATAAAGAAGGTGATGGTTTGGTAATTATGGCCGGTGGTAAGATTTCAAACCGTATTAGCCAGCCTAAGTTCTCCAAAGTAGTAGTTGCTTTTATTCCTAATGAGCCTCCACGTTGGCCAACACTGGCTAAAGTAATGCGCAAAATCGTTGAGGCTTACGCTAAAAACGCACGTAAATACGAACGTCTTGGCGATTGGGCAGAGCGTATTGGCTGGGAGCGCTTCTTTGAGATTTGTGACCTCGAATTCACCCACCACCTCATCGATGACTTCCGTGATCCTGCTTACTACACATGGAGACAAACCACACAATTTAAGTTTTAGGATTAAACAATGAAATAGAGGGCGCATGAACTTCTTGCGCCCTCAAACATTTAGAGAGGTTTTAGACATGGATAAAGAAGCTGCAAAACAAGAAATTATAAACTTTATTAAATCCAAGTCCAAAAGCAAAAGTAAATTTTATTTCAATGATTTCACTAAGCTTTTGCCAGATATGAAAACCAGAGAAGTTAAGAAACTTTTGACTCAGTTAATAAATGAAGGCGTACTGGAGTTCTGGTCCAGCGGTAGTACCACCATGTATGGCTTGGCTGGAGCTGGAAAGCAGCATGCCACTGAGGGTGAGGAGTAATTTGATGATTGTGCCTAAAGTGCACTAAAGTTGAAAGAGCCTAAAGTTTCTTGACAAATGAGAGAAGAAAGTTTTTTTTAGCCTTTTGGCCTTTTTGAACCTTAGACACTTTAGTGCATTTTAAATAAAGCACTTTAGGCGCTATCTCATAGTGGTTAGAAACCAAAAATTTTCCTTTCCCCGAGTTATTCTTGCTGGCCTCAAAGGGGGCTCAGGCAAGACTTTAGTTAGTTTAGGCCTAGCTAGGGCTTATAGAGATCAAGAACTCAAAATCAAGCCTTTCAAAAAGGGCCCAGATTATATAGATGCCAAATGGCTGAGCCTGGCTGCGGGTCAGGCGGCATCAAATCTGGACCCTTTTATTTTTCCCTCCTCTAAAGTTCAGTCACTTTTCTGGTCTTATTCATCCGATTTTGATTTGGCTTTGATAGAAGGTAATCGTGGCCTATTTGATGGCAAAGATGTTGCCGGATCATATTCTACGGCTGAGCTTGCACGCTTGTTAGACGCGCCCATTATATTGGTTGCAGATTGTACTAAGGTGACCAGAACCATGGCGGCCATTGTCCTGGGCTGCAAACTGTTTGAGCCGGATTTAAACTTGGCCGGGATTATCCTTAATCAGACCGCTGGTGATAGGCACCGCAAAATTTTATGCCAGTCGATTGAAAAGTATACTGACATTCCCGTCCTTGGGGCTTTGCCAAGGATGCGTCAGAATCCTATCCCTGAGCGACACATGGGCTTAATTTCTGATCAAGAGTATCAAGATTTAGATACTATATTTAATAAGCTAGCCAAGATAGTAAAAGATTATGTTGATATAGATAAAATATTAAAAATTGCTCGTAATGCAAAAGAAGTAGAGATATCATCATTTGATCCAGTCTGGCCAGAAAAGAGCTCTAGTGATGTTGTTATTGGGGTAGTTAGAGATGCCTCTCTTTGGTTTTATTATGAAGAAAATATCAAGGCCTTGGAGGTACAAGGAGCCAAGGTTGTAAACTTGAGTATTTTAGATGACTCTGACTGGCCAGAAATACATGCTCTATATCTTGGAGGTGGCTTCCCGGAGACCATGGCCGGGCAGCTTGAAGCTAACGCTAGAAAGAGGACTCTTGTCAAGAATCTGGCAGAAAAGGGTATGCCCATTTATGCAGAATGTGGCGGCTTCATGTATCTATGCCAAAATTTATTTTATGAGGGACTGACCTACCCTATGACCGGGGTTTTGCCTGTTCAGACCAAGGTCCATAAAAAACCTCAAGGTCATGGATATGTAAAAGCAGAAATTATTTTGCCCAATCCGTTTTATAAAAAAGGTCAAAAGATAGTAGGTCATGAGTTTCATTACTCAGATTGTCAGGACATTAATAAGGACTTGGACTTTGCTTTGCGTTTAAAGCGTGGTGTTGGTATGTGTGATGGAATGGATGGACTTCTTTATAAAAATGTTTTTGCCAGTTATGCGCATATTCATGCATTAGGGTCTCCTGATTGGGCTAAAAATTTTGTCTTGGCTGCGGAAAAATTTAAGCAAGCTATGGACTCAGGTCTTAAAGAATGTCCCAGGATTGTTGTTGAGTAGCTTTTTTTTGTAATCACTCACCATTTTTGTGCCTGCTTACTACCCTGTGATTGGATACGTTGAACAGTGAACAGAAAAAAATGTCGAATTGCGGACCTCGAACTTCGAACTAAAAAAGATAGTTTAGTTAAATTAACCTGGCCAGGTAAAAAAACTCATACAGCTAGCCAAAATCAAAATGAATCTTTTGACTTATCCTGGCAAGTGCGCGAACGTTTTTTTCCTGCCAAAAATTTTCCTTCCTGGGTTAGTTTAACCCCTAAACCTATCTCCAATGAAACTTCTGCCTCTCCCTGGAACAATAAACTTTTTTGGGGTGAAAATCTTCTGATCCTACATGCCCTGGCAGACAAATTCGCTGGAAAAATTGATCTCATTTACATTGATCCCCCCTTTGCTACCGGCACTAACTTTTCCTTTCAAAGACCAATCGGAGAAAAGACTTATCGGGATAAACATTATCAAATCATCGATACAGCCTATCGAGATTCCTGGGACAAGGGGCTTCCTTCTTATTTGAGTATGATCCAGGAACGCTTAAGGTTAATGTACAAGCTTTTAAGTGACAGTGGGAGTCTCTATGTGCATGTGGATTATCGTGTAAGTGCTTACTTGCGCCTTATTCTAGATGAAATCTTTGGACCTGAGAATTTTATTAATGAGATTATCTGGTTTTATAAGACCGGTGGCATGCCTGAAAAGTTAGGCTTTGGCCGTAAGCATGACAATATTTTATTTTATGTAAAAGACAGGACAAAGGCCACTTGGAATCCGCAGAAGGAAAAGTCTTATCTCATGCACAAATATGGTTTTGCAAATATAGAGGTTTTTAAAGATGAGCGTGGGAAATATACCCTCGTCAATTGTCGAGATGTATTTGATATTTCTGCCTTGAGAGGCAATCAGCCTGAAAGAGTTGATTATCCTACCCAGAAGCCAGAAGCCTTGTTGGAAAGAATTATCAAGGCATCAACTAATCCAGGGGATCTGGTAGCTGATTTTTTCTGTGGGTCCGGGACAACACTTTGTGTTGCGGAAAAGTTAGGACGGCGCTGGCTTGGCAGTGACCTTGGGCGATGGGCCGTTCATGTAACAAAAAAAAGGTTACTTCAGATAGAGGGGTGTGCTCCTTTTGAGGTCTTGAGTTTTGGAAGCTTAGAGAGAAGTTTTTGGCAAAAGAATAAGTTAGCAGAAACAGAAGGGAAGAAAAAAAACGTCGTTAGTGCTCGAAAGGCAAGAGTCGATAGTCAAAGGTCAGTGAATTTTATACCTTCAGATTTACGACAAATTTTAGATTGTCTTGGCATAGATGAATTTCAAAATATCTCCCGGGTAATTTCTTCATTATCATTAAGAGGAAGTTTAATGTTAATCCCGGGAAAATATTTTGAACACTCTAAGAGCTCCTTGGAACAAGTCCGAAAAGCTTTAATATATGTGTCTGCGATCCATGAAGTAATATCTTTTAATGAGGTTAAATTACTTATAGATATCTGTAGAAGGGTCGGGGAAAGTGTTTTGCATGTTCTGGCCTGGGAGTGGACTAACGATGTTTTTTTATCCAGAGATTGTGCCGTGAAGAAGAAAGTTGAACTCTATTTAAGAACCATTCCCAGGGAAATCATGGAAAATGCGGCTTTGAAAAACAAGGATATCCATTTTTATGAGTTGCCAGTTGTTGATGTTCGGGTGGTTAAGAAAAGCGATATGAGTATTGAACTTGAATTAAAAAATTTCTTTTATCCGCATCCAGAATTAATTCCTGAAGCTATAAAAACGAAAATAGAAAAATGGTCTGATTATATAGATTATTGGGCAGTGAGCCTGGATTATAAGCAGGAGACATTTTCTCCCTTCTGGGTGGGGTTTAGGACCCGGAATGAGCGTAGGCTACCTTTGATTACTCAGCCGTGTACACTTAAGGACGCCCATGCATATAATGTTCGAGTGAAGGTGGTGGATATTTTTGCTCAGGAAACAGAGTTTTTTTTGTCCGAACACCGATGCCCACCTTGTTGAAAACTGCTAGGAACCGCTACTACAATGCGGGATTCAACAGGCCAGAGTGTTATGTTTCTATTAATGTGATTTGCTGACCGTGGCCAATACCCTGCACACTGACTTCGCCTGTGCCCGAGTCAAGGTGAAATTGCACCGGTAAAAACTGCTCAACGACCCGGATATTGGTCTCTAGGTGGCTGGTAAACTTTTCAGTAATAATACATGATTTTCCCTTGGCCAAGGCCATATAGGGGATAAGCTGGTCGGCAAGATGCGAATCAACAGTAGCTGGACTTGACTTAAAATCAAACCAGCCTTGGCAGACCTCATCGGCTACCTGTTCGACCGGTTTACCCCTGCGTCCCAGAGCGCTGAAACCGGCAATAGTTCGCTCAAAAATAGCGTATAGGAACACTATTACACCGGGACCGGTTGATTGCGCTGTCACGATCCGGGTTTCAACCTTACAGTCCTCGTCCGCCAGTCTTTCAGCGACATGCGTTGCCGCTCTTTCGGCAATATGCATCGGCAGATCTGCCAAGCCCATTGTCAGATGCAGTCCCAGTAATCGGCCCCGCCAGCGCAACTCAATAGGGTGCAAACAGGCGCAGGGGTCGATTTTGGTCATGATCTCTCCGCATCCTTTCGGATACCAGCCCCAGCGAAGCAAAGAGAGTTCCACATGGCCTTCCATCCTTTTTAGAGCAGGCAGGAAGACCTTTTCCAGGTAATGGAACGGTGGGCTGAAAGGAACGTGTGTGCCACCGGTAATATTCACTTCTGAGGGCGTGGAGGCAAAGAGTAAGGGGGGCAAGACAGCGGCCAGCACTAGCCCGGTGGAGCCGGCCGTTCTTATCTTGAAACGGTAGTTTCCGCCTTTTATGGTCTGTGGCGCAAAATACAGGCGGGTTGAATTTTCATGGGCACCTCTTAGCTCGCCCCCGGTGATGGCGGCTAGGGCATGTACCGCCACTAGGTGTTGAGGGCGTAGACCAGGTTTTCTTCGGTTCCTCCGTATATTATAGATTTCTACCGGTTGCCGCAGCAAGGCGGCCAGGGCCAGGGATGTACGCAGGATCTGGCCGCCTCCTTCGCCCCGGCTTCCGTCTATGCGGAGAGTCTTGACCATATTTTTTTTATGCCGGAGAGACCCTACTTTCTGGCTAGGCTCTGGCCTCTCGTTCCCGCTTTTGGCCGCGAAGGTGTACCATACAGAGCGAGCTTAGTTCCTCGGACAGCAATTCAAGTAAATCATCTGCTGTTATGATGCCTTCCAGGCCGCCTTCTTCATTGACTATCGGCATCCGGCGGACTCCTTTGGCGCGCATGCGCTGCAACATCGTCCATATGCCATCCTGCTCTTTGGCCACCAGTAGTTCGCGAGACATTATGTCGTCCGCTGTGATGGAGTCGACCTGCTTTCCCTTGGCAATTACCTCCATCACGATGTCGCGGTCAGTGACAATACCGATCGGTTCCGAATATCCGTTCTTTGATTCGACGATCACGACGTCACCTACGTGGTATTGCCGCATGAGTTGCGCCAGTCCAGTAATGCTGGTTTCCTTGTTTGCGATCACGACTTCACGGTTGCAAAATTCTTTGACTGCCATAAGAACCTCCTGTTTGTTGTCTTCTCTGTTGGAAAATGCGCGGCAATACGTTTTTTTCCTTCTCCTCCAATTTCATGTTGATCATTCCTCAAAATTAATATTCTAACCTTGTTTTCATGGAGTTTGGAAGGTTTTTTCGAAAGACAAGCATTTAGTGCGCCCACGGCAAATTCGGAATTTAACTCATGTTTTTTTCACGAAGTTTTCATGGTTTTCCCGTTTATTCCAATCAACATAAAATTCTCCCAGATTATTAAATATAGTCATCATTTCGTTAGGGTTCAAGGGCTGGAAATAAAATACTTTACCCCTTTTTCAAATTTCTTCATAATGTCTTTTAGGTTTCTGAATTCTAAAGGATGTTTTCCAAAAAAGATAGATTAGGATGATGTCATGGCAAATGTAAAAAAGGTTTTTCAGGTTAAAGGGATGAGCTGTGCGGCATGTGTAGCCCGGGTGGAAAGAGCTGTGCGCAAACTGGATGGGGTTGAAGATGTCAGTGTCAATCTGGCTACTGGTAAGATGTATGTTGAGCTTGTCGATAAAGGGGCAGGGCAAAAAATTAAAGAGGTCGTGCGGAAAGCCGGATTTGATTTGGAGGAAGCGAGCTTACAAAGAGTTCGTTTACGAATCAAAGGGATGACCTGTGCTGCCTGTGTAGGCCGGGTGGAAAGGGCTTTACAAAAAGTTAAGGGTGTCAAGGTCGCGAATGTAAATTTAGCTTCGGAACTAGCGTACATTGAGTATGATCCAGAGCTAGTTAATGTTGTCGATTTAATCAAGAACGTAGAAAATGCAGGTTATGCCGCAGAACTTTATTCACCTGAAAAAAGACAAGATGTTGATGCAGAAAAGGCCAAATTGATCCGGATGCGCAAGAAGGTAATTATGGCTATTTGTTTTGCCCTGCCACTGCTTGTTATTTCTATGGGCGAAATGGTGGGCCTCACCTTACCTTCTTTTTTAAGCCCTGATCAAAATCCTCTAAACTTTGCCCTGATCCAATTTTTTTTGACTCTCCCTATAATCTGGTCTGGAAGAAATTTTTACCTCCATGGTTTCCCCAATTTATACCGTTTGGCTCCTAATATGGACTCGTTGATTGCCGTGGGCACTGGCGCTGCTTTTCTCTATAGTACATGGAATTTATTGGAAATCATGTTTGGCCATTCTCCCTATATTAAAGCCAAGGATCTTTATTTTGAGTCTGCAGCAGTGATAATTGCTCTGGTTTCTTTAGGGAAATTTTTGGAAGCCAGGGCAAAGGTCAAAACATCAGATGCCATCCGCCAGCTAGTAAAACTTCGTCCGGACAAAACCACTTTGGTCAAAGGAGATGAGTTTACAGAAGTCCCGGTGGACATGGTTCAAAAAGGGGATGTTTTGCTGGTTAGACCGGGCGAAAGAATACCGGTCGATGGCATAGTTATCAAAGGCGAATCTTTCGTGGATGAATCAATGCTCACTGGCGAGAGTCTGCCCAGGGCCAAGAATATCGGGGATAAAGTTTTTGCCGGTACTCTAAATACAACTGGCTCGATTCAGTTTAGGGCCGAAAACGTGGGCAAGGATACTGCTTTGGCCCGGATCATTGCCCTGATTGAAGAGGCGCAAGGATCTAAAG
Source organism: Desulfovulcanus sp. (assembly GCF_982781345.1). NCBI lineage: Bacteria > Pseudomonadati > Thermodesulfobacteriota > Desulfovibrionia > Desulfovibrionales > Desulfonauticaceae > Desulfovulcanus > Desulfovulcanus sp. Next base: position 36,363 of record NZ_CEYAEZ010000010.1, on the reverse strand, counting down.
CCCCCATTGCTAATCTGGCCGACAGTGTAAGTCGTTATTTTGTGCCGGTGGTCATGGGAATTGCTCTTGTCTCTGGCCTGAGCTGGTATTTAGCCGGGGCGGAGTTTAGTTTTGCACTGCGAATTTTTGTTGCGGTCATGGTCATTGCCTGCCCTTGTGCTCTTGGTCTGGCTACGCCCACGGCTATAATGGTCGCTACGGGGCGTGGAGCAAGGTTGGGAGTACTCATTAAGGGGGGTGAAACCCTTGAAAAGGCCAAGGATGTCCAGGTTATTGTCTTTGATAAAACAGGGACATTAACAAAAGGTAAACCCGAGCTGACAGATGTGCATATTCTTGATCAGGAAATGGACCGGGAGAACATTCTGTCCCTTTTGGGCGGAGTGGAAAACGAGTCCGAGCATCCCTTGGCCAAGGCTGTTGTCAATGGTTTAAAAACGCAAGTTGATGAGTTTACTTATCCTGATGAATTTAAATCTATACCAGGTAAGGGTATTTGGGCTAAAAAAGATGCCAGTATTATTTTAGTGGGCTCGCTTTCCTTAATGCAGGAGAATTCGGTTTCAGGCTTGGATGGGCCTCAAATAAAATTACTAATAGACAAGTTAAGTGGGCAGGGGAAAAGTTTATTGTTTATGGCCGTAGACGGAAAAGCAGTTCTGGTCATGGGGTTGGCTGACAAATTAAAGCCAGAAGCACCTGAAGTTGTGAGGAAACTTAAATCCATTGGCATAAAAATAATTATGATTACCGGAGATAACTGGAACACGGCCAAGGCTATTGCCGGACAGGCCGGAATTGAGGAAATAATGGCTCAGGTCTTGCCAGAGCACAAAGCTTTAAAAATTGATGAATTACAAAGACAGGGTTTTAAGGTGGCCATGGTTGGCGACGGCATAAATGATGCCCCTGCTTTAGCCAAAGCGGATATTGGCATATCTATGGGTACGGGTATTGATGTGGCCGTGGAGTCAGCAGATATAGTTCTCATGCATGGACATTTGAGAGGCGTGGTTACCGCTATTGAGCTGAGCAGGGCTACGGTCAAAAATATAAAACAGAATTTGTTCTGGGCCTTTTTTTACAATGTCTTGGGTATTCCTATAGCAGCAGGTTTACTCAAGCTCTTTGGTGGCCCGGTGTTAAATCCCATGATAGCCGGAGCGGCCATGGCCATGAGCTCGGTTTCTGTTGTTTCCAATGCTTTAAGACTTAAGCGTTTCAAGCCAAGGATTTGAGATTGAGAGAAAGTGGTTGGGAGGATGGTAAGGAGGCGAGACGAGTTGAAAGATGTTATAAAGGTTCTAGTAGGGGCGAACCTCTGTGTTCGCCCTGGAAATTAGGGGTTGGAAGAAAAGAAGTTTAAGGAAGTTGTGAAGATGGGAAAAATTAATGACTCCAAAAAAGCAGAATCAGTGGAGCCAGGCATAAGCGGTAATATGCAAAAGGTTTTAGAGTAACTTTACCTAAAAGGTGAATAAAAAACTTTACTGCTGCCCAGGCAGACAAAAAAGAAACTACAAAACCTACTGCCAGAATCTGGATATCTGAGCTGTTTAAATTGTCCCAGCTTTTTAACAGGTCAAAGCCGGTGGCTGCAAACATAATGGGCACCGCGGCAATAAATGAGTATTCAGCAGCAAGCTTGCGTTTTGCGCCTAAAATCATTCCTCCCATAATTGTTGAGGCGGACCTGGAAAATCCAGGCCACAGGGCCAGACATTGAAACAGGCCAATGCCCAAGGCAGTCATTGGAGTCAACTCATCAAGATGAAAGTATTTTTTTCTCCTGTTGAATCTTTCTACTAAAATAATGGCTACAGCCCCGACCCCTAACGCCCAAGCCACAGTAATGGGATTGAACAAATAGGTCTTGATTTGTTTATGGACCAAAAGCCCAAGGATTGAGGCTGGAAGAGAGGTTAGAAACAAAAGCCACAGGCCATAAATGCCGGTAAATTTTTTCTGTTTGTCTGGCTTAACCAATCCCCAAAAGATTGGCCAATAAAGGACCACAACAGCCAAAATTGCTCCCAGTTGAATGACAATTTCAAACGTTTCGGCCTTTTCACCGGTAAAAGAGAGTAAATGGCCGGCAATAATTAAGTGGCCGGTAGATGAGACTGGAAGGAATTCGGTTAGGCCTTCAACAACACCTAAGATAATAGCAGTTATGATTTCGTGCATGGCAAAGTTAAACCTCAATCAAGAATTTTTTCCAAAAAAGAACGGATACGTTCGTTATTTAGTTGATCCTGGAAGAATTCGTCTGCTGTACCCTGAGCAATAAATTCACCGTGTTCCATAAATATAACTCGGTCGGCCATTTCTCGGGCAAAGCCCATTTGATGGGTAACAATGATCATGGTCATTCCGTCTTTGGCCAATGAACGGATGGCCTCAAAGACTTCGCCGACCAATTCTGGATCCAAGGCCGAAGTTGGTTCATCAAAAAGCATGAGTTTGGGGCGCATGGCCAAAGCCCTGGCAATGGCAACCCTCTGTTTTTGTCCACCGGAAAGGCGGGCCGGATAAACATCTTTTTTATCAATAAGCCCGACTTTCTGGAGCATGTCCATGGCGATTTCCCTGGCCTCAGATTTAGTCTTTTTTTGAACGGTAAATGGGCCTTCCATGACATTTTCTAGTACTGTCATATGTGGGAAAAGATGGAAATGTTGAAAAACCATGCCGATTTCTGAGCGCAGGGCACAGATATTTTTGGGTTTGTCTAGAACCCGTCGTCCCCTTTTGTATACGTAGCCAACTTCCTTGCCTTCAAAAAAAATTTGCCCTTCGTCTATCTCTTCCAAAAAATTAATGGATCTAAGTAAAGTTGACTTGCCTGATCCTGAGGGACCAATAATGGCAACTTTTTCCCCTTTGCGGATTGTTAAACTCACATTATTTATGGCTACAAGTTTGCCGTAAGTTTTACGAATATTTTTTAACTCAATTAGATGGTGCATAGCTATCTGTTCTCATATGCTCCGACTTTTTTCTCAATTTTTTCAAAGGTTATTGTGAAAATAGAGGTAAGGAAGAGATAAATAATCGCTGCAAGAATAAGGACACTCACATTGAAATAGGTATTGAATAATTGGTCCGCAGCCCGCATGAGTTCCACCATGGCAATTGTTGAGACCAGTGCTGTATCCTTGATCAAGGCGATAAACTCATTGCCGATGGGGGGCATAAGCCTTTTGTAAGTTTGAGGGATGATGACCCTGCGCATGGCTTGAGCATAGGTCATCCCCAGAGCTTTAGCGGCTTCCATTTGTCCGGGCTCGATACTTTGAATTCCTCCGCGGATAATTTCAGCAAGGTAAGCAGAATAATTTAAGCCGAGTCCTAAAAAGGCAGCGGTGATTGGTTTGAAGGTGATGCCCAATGCTGGAAGCCCGTAATAGATAAAAAATAGTTGTAATAGCAATGGCGTGCCTCTAAATATCCAGATGAAAAACCAGCACAGGGCCGAGATGGGTAAAAACCGACTTATCCTGCCCAGGGCGACAATTAATCCGCCAAGGGGAGAGACAAGCATGGTAAATATGACCAGGGTCAAAGTCATTAAGCATCCTTTAAGCAGGGGGGGCAAAAAACGAACGCTGTCAGTAAGAAATTGGACGTAGGCTGGTTTCTGCAACCTTTTTATGGATTCAAGAAAGTTTTGCGCTTCTGTGTTTTGTGGATAAACGCGCAAGATCTCCTCGCACATTTTTTGGGCCTGGTCATATTTTTTTTGCCCATAATATAAGCGGGCCAAAGTCATTCTGCTTTTAACGAATATGCCGTCGTCTTTGGAAATATTTTCAGGTTCTGGGATGGCGAGGAAAAGCTCTTCAGCCTTTTTTAAGTCTCCAATGGCCAAGGCGTTTTGGGCCTGAATAAATAATTGGCTGTTAGTCGCGGCAAAGGCAAGGTTGATTTTGAGGAAAAATAAGCAAAGCAGGGCTAAGACTAGGGCCCTGCTTTGCAAACTATTATTTGTTTTGTTCAACAAATTATTATAGTCCATTACCATTTATTTGGATCAGTGATATCTTCACCAAACCATTTTTTAGAGATTTCACCCAAAGTTCCATCAGCAACCATCAGGTCGATACCTTTTTGGATAACCTCCAATAATTTTTTATCTTCTTTACGAAAAGCTACCCCAAATGGCTCTTTAGTGATGAATCCAGGCAAGATTTTATACTTTCCGGGCCGAACTGAAATATAATAGCGCCCTGATACGTTATCGACAACCATGGCATCAAGTCTCCCAGCCTCCAGATCCAAGAAGGCTTTGGGGTTGTTCTCATATTCTTTAACTAACCCTGGCTTTACTGGTAGCTTTTTAACAGCTTCAAGGGCGGAAGAGCCTTTTTGTACCCCGATGGTTTTCCCTTTTAGATCTTTAAAAGTTTTGATTTTATCTTCATTGATACGGACTACAACAACCTGACCGTCCATAATATATGGTTTAGTAAAGTTGACTTTTTTGGCCCGCTCGGTTGTGATTGTCATTCCATTCCAGATGCAGTCAAACTTTTTGGCGTACAGGGAGTGAATAACCCCGTCCCAGGCAGTGGGCTGCCACACAATTTTGATGCCCAGCCTACGCCCCAGTTCCTCTGCCGCTTCAATGTCGAAACCAGTCAGCGTGCCATCATCTTTGCGAAATCCCATAGGGGGAAACGCATCATCTAAACCGATTACCAACTTTCCTTTGGTTTTGACTCGTTGCCATGAATTGTCTTCAGCAAAAGCTGAACAAGCCATGCCTAAAATCAAGACCGTGGCCAAGAATTTAAAGAGACTTCTCACGAACATAACCTCCTAAAGTTACATGCTTTAATGTTAGAAAACTAAACAAAAAAAGATTTTTAGTCCAAGCCAGCTTAAGTTGCAAGTGCGAAATGGATGGTGTAACATTTTTTTTGAAGGGGAGCGGGGAGGAGTAAAAGGAACATTGACTATATTTAAACTTACACTTTAATCTAAAGAGGGAGATATGACTACAATTATTCCGGATAAAAAGAAGGTGGAACGAGCCATTAAATGGATAGACAGTGGGCTAAAAGAAGGTAAAGACATAGAACAGTTGTTAAGAGAAGTGGGTATGCATTTTAACTTGGGTCCAAAAGACGAGCAATTTCTGTATGATTTTTATAAAAAAGAGAATAAAAGTAGATAAATTTTATGAAAATCCTGATAAGAGAAAATACAAAAGAAATTTTTGTTATCTTTTGTATCTGTATCTTTTCCATTTTATCTCTTCTGCTCATAGGCAGGGTTTTACAGCTCAAAGATCTTTTTATTGGTCAGAGCGTAACGATCTTTGATTTGCTAAAAATATTTATTTTCTTGAGCCCGGCTTTTTTGATTTTACTTATTCCTATTTCCTGCATGTTGAGCATTTTTCTCTGTTATTTACGCATGGCCACAGACAGAGAACTTATAGCCCTCCAGAGTGCAGGGCTTTCAATAAAAGATTTTATATTGTCTCCGTTATGCTTTTCTGTTTTTTGTGCCGGTTTAACGGCCTTTGTCTCGTTTTATGCCCTGCCAACTGGCATGGAGAAGTTCCGCCAGGTAACCATGGAGATTATTAGAACCAAAACTCAGCTTGTTCTAAAGCCCGGGGTTTTTAACAGGGATTTCCCCGGGCTCACTCTTTTTGCCCAAAAGGTTGATCCTAGGCAGGGAAAACTAACAAATGTTTTTGTAGAAGATGCCACTAAAAAAGAGGCTATTGTCAATATCTTGGCCCCAGAAGGAAGCTTGGTTACTGACTCCCAAAAAGGAGAAATGTATTTTACTCTATACAACGGACGAATCTACCAGCAAACCAAGGAGGATTTTTCAGTAATTAGTTTTTCCAAATATAATCTCCGTCTTAATCTGTCTAAGATTTTGGGGAGTTTTGAACTTGATGATAAAAGACCAGGGGAGATGTCTTGGCAAGAACTAAAACAGGCCCGGAAAAAATTTGCCCATAAGAAAAAGGATTATCGAAGAATTATAATGGAAATGCATAAGAGATTTGTCTTACCATTAGCCTGCCTTGTTTTAGGTCTGTTTGCCCTGCCACTTGGTATGTCTCTGGAAGGAGTTGGACGTCAATATGGGGTTGTACTGGCTTTGTTTTTTTTTCTGGTTTATTATGCTATGTTTTCCATTGCTTTTAGTTTAGGGGAGACAGGAAAACTTCCTGCCCAGATCTGTCTCTGGATTCCCAATTTTATTTTTACCTTTTTTGCTATCCTTGGATATTACATTTGTAGCAAGGGGCGGGAGATGGCTCTTTTGCAAAAATTTCGTTTTTGTATAAAATTTAAAGTATAGAGTATTGTCTTGCAGTGAGGTTAAAAGAGTGGACGATTAGATTTTGAACCAGCGGTTTTCACCCAAAGGGTGACATTGCCACGGGCAGCTTCGCTGCCCTCGCAATGACAATCTCGCCTCTGTCATTGCGAGAGGAACAAAGTGGAGCGAAGCAATCTCAAAGTTTGAGCTGCAAAAAGATCGCTCAATTTAGGTTCCAAAAAGTAAACCGGACTTTTTACATAGGCATTTCGATGATCAAGACTTTACATAAATATCTTTTTCGCCAAAATATTTATTATAACTTTGTTATTTTATTTTCCGGTATTTCTATTTATCTTTTAATTGATGTTCTGGATAGGATTGATGATTTTATTGATGCCAAGGTAGGATTCGGTGTTGTTTTAAAATACTATATTTTAAAACTTCCACTGATTATTTCTCAGATTCTGCCAGCTGTGTTTTTGTTGGCCTTGCTCCTACAACTGGCTCTTATGCATCGAAACAGAGAGATCCTGGCCCTGGAAGCATGTTCTATTTCTTTGAAAGAACTATTAGTTTTTTTTCTCGCCTACGCCTTGGTCGTGTGCTTTTTTCAACTTTTTTTTGCAGAAGGAGTGGGGGTCAAAGGTCTTAGATCTACAAGTCTAATATGGAAAGAACAGGTACGTAAAAAACAGATAGCCAAAAGGAGTCTAAATAATTTATGGTTTAAAGATGGAGCCTATTTTATTCATGCGGGCAAATCCTGGCCAGCTCAAGGAAGAGGTGAGCACGTTAAAATATATGAAGTGGATCTTGAGGCGAATAAAATAAAATCAATAATCAAGGCCAAGACCTTCACTGTTCAGAACGGACAATGGATACTGGAGGGTGTAGAGTTAATAAACCCAGAAACATTTACCAGAGCAAAAAAAGAGCGATTACAACTTGCCATTAAAGCGGACATGAAAGCCTTTTTGGCTACAAGTACCGGTCTGCCACCCGAATCCCTATCCTTGTGGGAATTGAAGGCCTTGATAAACAAGCTTAAACAAAGTGGTTCTAATGTTGAAGTTTTGCAGACAACACTCTACAGTAAATGGTCATATGCCTTTTCTATTTTGGTCATGACCATTTTAGCTTTGGCCCTGTCCACATTTATCAAAAATATTTATTTGTTAATACTTTCAGGACTCGTCATAACTTTTTTTTACTATGCGCTATTTGTTCTGGGAATAAGCCTTGCTCAAAAGGGGATATTACCCCCATTCGCAGGTGCTTGGTTGGGTAATATCCTGTTTATTCTCCTTGGGTCTTTAAAGATTGTTTGGCGAAAGTGAGGCCTAAGCTTAGGATTGAGCGGAGTGAGCTATATCTGTTTAGCAGAACTTGTTTTGGATTCAGAGAATCCTATAAGCGTTGCAGAGCAGTAGATTTTAAGGTTTGCCACAATTGCTTTTTGCCTTGCCCGGTTTTACTGGAAAAAAGTAAAGGTGGATCTGCCAGACCAAGTAATTCCTGCCAGGTTTTCTGGATGCTGTTTTTTTGTTTTTGTTTGCACTTATCAGCCTTGGTTAAAACAGGGATAAGTTTAAAACCTATATTTTGAACATAAGAGGCAAGTTCCATGTCCATGGCTTGTGGACTAAGCCTGGCATCAATAATAATTACAACAGCTTTAAGCCATTCATTATTTTTGAAGTATTGCTCAATTAATCTGGCCCATTTTTCTCGCTCCTTTTTTGAGCAGCGAGCATAACCATATCCAGGTAAATCTACTAGATAGAACTCTTCGGGTTGGACCAGATAAAAATTTAAACTGCGCGTTTTCCCTGGGGTGGAGCTGGTTTTGGCCAGTCCTTTTCTGCCAGCGAGGCAATTGATCAAGGATGATTTGCCCACGTTAGACCTTCCAGCCAGGGCAATTTGGGGCTTAGGCATGACTTCAAGCTGATCAAGAGTATAAATGGTTTTTATGAGACTAAGTTGAGTGTGCATTGTTTTGAGTTTTAAGTGTTGTAAGTTGTTGTGAAAAAAAAAATTGTCTCTTGCTTTCTTGAGATGATTGAGCTTTGAGTTTATATGTGTAAATACAAAGTGTAAAGTGTAAGCGAGCGGATCCGCCCAGAAAAATGTACTTACTGTTTTTTGGTTTGCAGCGATACTTTGCGCTATAATTTAAACCTTTAATTTTTAAACGGAGAGGGCCATGTTTAGGTATTTATGTGTATCAACATGTCTTTTTTTTCTTATTTCCTGTATTCAGGTCAAGCCTGTTGGTAATTTTTTTGATCCAAACCTTGGGTCTAATCCTATAATTGAGAAGGTTAATTTCGAAGTCACTCTTACAGAGCAGGAAATTGCCAGTTACGAGGATGTGAAAACTGCTTTTTGGGATAAAGCCACTCACAAAGGCATCGAATTGCTTATGCGTAAGCTTATACAAAAACATATCCTGGTCAAAGGGTCAATCGGACAGGTGCCCCCTCCGGAGGATATTCATTTTTTTCAGAAAATAGGACAGGTTTCTCCTTCCAAGCTGCCTGTAACAAACGATTTAATCCAAAACTTTAGCTTTGAACTTTCATTTATTCCTGACTGGAAATTGGGCGGTCAGATCAAGAAAATAGAAGAAGATAGATATATTGCCGGAAATTCGGACAGAGTTTTGGTGGTTTTGTTTGACTATTATCCTTTAAAAACCCCGGCCTATTTTTTAATTGGTAAGAGGGTTGAAGAAGAGAATAACCATTTGGTCAGCATTATTGGGACGGGCAAACTGATTCAGGCCTTGGGATCTGTGGCCAGAGCCAAAATAGATGATAAACATAGTGGAACTTTGGCCCAGGGGAAAATCTTGGAGACAACTCAAGAAGTTTTACCGGGGGATTTGATATTTTTAGTTACGGTCAAGGCTTGGGCTAAACCTGAACCTCAGACAAAAAAACAGATAACAAATGATACTAATGAGGTTGTGGTTGAGCCTAAGTTCATTGAAGAGGAACCTCTGCCTCTGGAGAGTAAGTAGCTTGAAATCGTATACTATAAGGAGAGGTTATGCCCGAATTTAAATTTTTGATCGTCAACGGCCCAAATCTTGGTTACCTGGGGCAAAGACAACCTGAGATCTATGGGTCTCAAGGCATGTCTTCATTGGAAGCGATGCTTGAGAAAAAACACCCGGACTTTAAACAGTTGGTTGAGTTAAGCATATTTCAGGCTAATGGCGAAGGACAGATTATTGACCGCCTGGAACAGGCATGGAAAGATAAGGTGGACGGGTTGGTGGTCAATGCCGGGGCATATACACATACCAGCCTGGCCATTGCTGATTGTCTGGCCTGGATTAAAATTCCTTACGTGGAAGTGCATTTAAGTAATATTCTGGCTCGCGAGAGTTTTAGACATCAGAGTTTACTCGCCCAGAACAGTCTTGGGGTTATTGCTGGTTTTGGACTTATGAGCTATGTTCTTGCCATTGAGGCTTTGTTGGAACATTTACAAAAAAAATAGATGGTTGTGTAAAAAAACAGAATTTGCAATTTTCTCGATGAGGTATTTGGTCCAATTTGTTGAAATAAGATTTAAAACTGAAAACGTCTTGTAATCTCGCCCGAGCGTGATTCCAAGGCTATAAGGGAGGTTAGATGCTTTCCACAACAGATTTTCGTCGAGGATTAAAAATTGAAATTGATGGTACCCCTTATGAAATTGTTGATTTTCTCCACGTCAAACCCGGTAAAGGTGGTGCATTTGTTCGTACCAAGCTTAGAAATTTGCTTACCGGGGGAGTAGTTGACCAGACATTTCGCTCCGGAGAAAAAGTAAGCAAGCCAGATTTGGAAACCAGAGAAATGCAGTATCTTTATCATGATGGTTCTGGTTATGTGTTTATGGATCTTACTACCTATGAGCAAATAAATGTTCCTGATGAAACCTTAAAGGAGAAAGGTGGATTTTTAAAGGATGGTCAAGAAGTAAGAGTCCTGGTTTATAATGGTCAACCCATTGATATGGATTTGCCGGCAGCGGTTATTTTGGAGGTAACAGAGACCGAACCAGGATTAAAAGGCGATACAGTGTCAGGAGCGACTAAGCCGGCTACCCTTGAAACAGGTCTTGTGGTCAATGTGCCACTTTTTATAAATACTGGTGATAAAATAAAGGTAGACACACGAACTAAAGAATATCTTGGAAGAGAGAGCTAGGTTGAAAGAAGATTGCAAGATAAGAAAATAAGAGGATAAGAAGAGAAGCAGAAAACATTGAACATTTTACGAGATATAAATTGAACGGTAACAAATTATTCCGAGAAATCCTGGCCTTTTTTTTTCTGTTTCTTACCCTCCTTTTAAGTATCAGCCTATTTACTTTTTGGCCCAGTGATCCAGGTTTTAACAGCTTTCCTGGTCCTGGCGCAAAGGTCCATAATCAGGCTGGCCTGATTGGAGCTTATCTGGCCGGCCTCTTCGTGGACCTTTTTGGTTTGGGCTCCTTTTTATGGATTTTTCTTTTTTTGTATCTGGCTCTTATCTTGTTCAGGTCTAGGCCCAAGCTTAAGTGGTGGAACTGGCTGGGAATAATTTTACTCTATCTTTCTCTTCTGACCTGGCTGGAGTTTCCCTGGTTTAAGCAGGTTAGTTTTTTAAAAGTTTGTGGTGGGGGATTCCTAGGAAAAATAATATTTAGTTTAACCTATAAATATTTGCGTTTATGGGGAACAATCCTGGTTACCCTGTTTACCTCTTTACTCAGTTTTCAGTTGACTTTTGGCTTTTCTTGGGAAGTTGTGGGTCAAAAATTGCTTTTTAAGTGCGCAGATTTTTGGACTAAGATTAAAGAGAGAAGGTCTAGAAAAAAGAAAATCAAATCGTTTTTTCGAAAGCGTAAAGAGCATAAAAAACAAAATAACTCTTCTGTGCTGGAAGTGAAAGAAAAAGAGACTGATGTAAAGGTTAAGCAAAAAAAAGCCCATTCAAGCAAAAAATCTTCACCTAAACCAAAAGATTTTAAATGCCATTCCTTGCCTCCTGTTGATCTTCTCAGTTTACCTGAAGAGCAAGAAATAAATGTTGATGAGTCTTATCTGAAAGATCTCGCAGAGAAGGTTCAGTCCTGTTTAGCTGACTTCTCTATCCAGGGAGAGGTGCAAAAAGTTCAGCCCGGGCCCGTGATTACCATGCTGGAGTTTAAGCCGGCTCCCGGGATAAAAATAAGCAGGATTGCCAGTCTAAATGATGATTTGGCTTTAGCCCTTAAGGCGTCATCGGTCCGTATTGTTGCTCCTTTGCCGGGTAGAGATACTGTGGGAATAGAAATCCCCAATGTTCATCGTCAAACTGTTTTTTTGCGCGAAATCATTGAGTCAAAGGTTTATACTCAGGGTAGAGCCAAGCTCCCTCTGGCTCTTGGTAAGGATATTCAGGGACAACCCAAGGTGGCGGATCTGGCCAAAATGCCCCACCTTCTAGTTGCCGGTGCAACCGGGGCTGGAAAAAGCGTTTGCCTGAATAGCCTGATTTTAAGCCTGCTATTTAAATATGCTCCTGACGAAGTCCAATTATTATTGGTTGATCCTAAACGGATAGAACTATCAGTCTATAATGATCTGCCTCATCTGGTGCACCCTGTGGTTACAGACATGAGTTTGGCCAAAACCGCTCTGGACTGGGCTGTATATGAAATGGAAAGGCGTTATGAGGCCATGGCTACTTTAGGAGTGCGCAATATCGAAGGATATAACCAGAAGTTGGCTTCTTTCGGGCAAGGTCTTCCCGAGCAATTCAAGGATCTTAAACCAATACCGTACCTGGTAGTAATTATTGATGAACTGGCTGATCTGATGCTTACCGCTGCCAAAGAGGTAGAAGTAAGTATTGTTCGTCTGGCCCAGTTGGCCAGAGCTGCTGGCGTTCATCTTATTTTAGCTACTCAAAGACCTTCCGTGGATGTGGTTACAGGCATTATTAAAGCTAACTTTCCTTCCAGGATAGCTTTTCAGGTTAGTTCCAAACACGATTCCCGGACTATTCTGGATGCGATAGGAGCAGAGTATCTCCTGGGCCAGGGCGACATGCTTTTTAAAGCCAGCGGAGGTCAGCTAATGCGCATACACGGTGCGTATGTTGGTGACCAGGAGATATCGGATGTGGTTGATTTTTGGAAAACCAGATCAACTCCCAGCTTTGAACTGGATTTTTCCGAGTGGAAATCCCAGAAAGAAAATAGTTCTGGCCCTGGAAACGGGGATGATCCAATTATCGATGACCCCAAATATGCTCAGGCAGTTGAATTTGTCCTTGAACAAGGCAAAGCTTCTATTTCCATGATCCAGCGCAGATTCCGTATTGGCTATAACAAAGCGGCCTTGTTTGTTGAACAGATGGAGCGCGACGGGATTTTAGGGCCTGCAGAGGGCAGCAAGCCAAGGCGGGTCTTAAGAAAGGGGTAGAAGGTAAAGAGGTAAAAGAGTCTGTGGCCAAACCCTACTCAGGGGACAAATTTTTCATAATTTTTTTCAATTCTGGTGGTCAAAATGGGGTTTGGCCACAGACTCAAAAAGGCTAAAAGGATTAACTGGTTTTTATCTCTTTACAACTTTCTTAAACTTTTTGCCTCTTAATCTTTTTTACCTCAAACCCTAAATCTTAAACAAGATGTGTGAAACAGGAAACGCCACTTTTATTCTGGCAAAGATGCCTTCTGGCCCTTGTTCTGGGACTATGGACTTATAAATTTTTTGTCCCCGGCCTGAGTACTTTTTGCCTCGCATTTATCTTTTTAGCCCCCAGAAAGTTATTTAACAGCTTTCTTTTAATATTATTTTTTCTCTCAGGACTCGGTATCGGGTTTATTTTTACTCCCCATCTATCTCCTTCAAAAGTTCCCCGGCCTGTTTCACATGCGCACAAGGTCGATTTTCATGGAAAAATTGAGAAGATAAGAACTGCTCCTAATCATAAACTAAAACTGTTTATTGAAAATGTTCAGATTGAGGATAAAGGCAGGACCTGGACTTTGCCCGGGTATCTGCTCTTGACCTGGGAAAATCCCCCCTCCATACCTTGGCCTGAGCAATACATTAAAGGCAAATTAAGAATTAAACCCGTGCACGGGACAGTTAATGAGGGGGGCTGGGATAGCGAGTTTTACTGGCATAGGCAAAAAGTGTTTTTTCGGGCTTATGCTCGGGACAGGCAGTTAAGCATGGACCCTTGTCCACGGAATTTTTTGTTTCACCTACGTCTTAACTTGCGGCAGAAAGTTATCCATGTTCTGGACAAATATTTTGGAGATGAGCCACGGATTAAAGGACTTGTCCTGGCCCTGCTCATGAATGACAGGTATTTTTTAAGCAGCGAATTTGTCGATAAAATCCGGTTAAGTTCATTGGGACATACCCTTGCCCTTTCTGGTTTGCATCTTGGCCTGGTTGTTTTTTTGGGTTGGGTTTTGAGTTATGCTGCAGGTTTTGTCTGTCCCAATATTTATCTTTATATTCCTCGGCCAAAGCTAAGTATAATTTTATCTATACCTCTGGTCATTATCTATCTTTGGCTTGGTCAGGCTCCGGTCTCGCTCGTGCGAGCCTCCATAATGTTTTTTTGTTGGGCCTTTCTATACCTAAAAAATAGAAACCGCTTCATTATTGATGGCCTTTTTTACGCCTTGTTGGTTATCCTCCTTGTAGATCCACTATCCATATTTGATCTAAGCTTGCAGCTTTCTTTTATAGCTGTCCTAGGCCTTGGCCTGACATATCCTTATTTAAAAACTATTTTTGACAGATCTTTTTTGTCTACCGGTTGGATAAAAATAGTTAAATATTTCCTAATGTTAACCTCAGTAACCTTGATAGCCAATCTAACCTTGCTCCCAGCGCAAACTTGGGCCTTTGGTTATCTTACCCCGCATATTTATCTGAATTTGCTCTGGTTGCCTGTCTTAGGCTTTTTAGTTTTGCCTTTGGGATTTGTTGGAGTTTTATTTTTATTCTTTCCCTTGCTGGAAAATTTGGGACCATATTTATTTTATTTAATGGGCCTTGTTTTAAAAGGGCTGATTGTTGTCTTGGATTTTCTTGATGCTCACGATTTACTTCATCCAATAGTTACTTTCAGGCCCGGATGGGAGCATATGCTTACCTATTGCTTTGTCTTCCTGGCTTTTATTTACTGGACTAAGCTTTGGCAGCGCAGGATGAATCTTTATCTGGGGATGGCTTTAATTCTTATCATCAATTTTATCCCTGTGACCTTTAATAATTTTAACGGGGTAAAGTTGAGGTTGCTGGATGTGGGCCAGGGACAGAGCATACTGTGTGAATTGCCCGGGGGTAAGCGTGTTTTGATTGATGGGGGAGGCTCATGGAGTCTCAGATTTGATCTGGGAAAATATATTATTACTCCGGCCATAACCTGGAAAGCATGGCCGCAGATCGACAAGGTATTTCTGACCCATTCTGATGCAGATCATTTGCGCGGTCTTTATTATCCGCTTAGCAATTTAATGGTGGATGAGTTTATTTTTAACGGCGTATGGCCTCGGGGGCAGGATAAAGAGCTTTTGACGAGGGCTTTAGCCCATGGAGGGGAAAAGGTTAGGGTGACAGCCCGTGGTGATGTCTGGGATTTGGGTCGGGATATAAAATTACATATTTTACACCCGACTAAAGACTTTGTTGATTCAAAGAACAATAATCGTTCTTTGGTTTTGCTTCTAACCTGGAAAAATAGGAGGTTGGCCTTGATTCCAGGAGATATTGAACGGAAAGGTATTAAGCACCTTTTACGCCATAATGACGCGTTACAGTCAGAGGTGCTGATTTGGCCTCATCATGGCAGCCGGGCCAGTTTTTCAGCGGAATTTTACAGACGGGTCAATCCTGAAATTGTCCTGGTTTCTGCTGGTTTTTTGAACAGGTTTCACCTGCCGCATAAAAAGGTGGTCAACTATTTAAAAAGAATGGGTTGTCGCGTTTTGAATACGGCAACGCATGGTGAAATCCAGATTTTATGGTCAGGCTGGAATAAACCGGCGCAAGTCTCCTGGTTGCGTTTGGCTAAGTAGTTAAATGGTTGATTGGTAAAGACCGTGGGGGCACGATGCATCGTGTCCCTACAATGCTGGATATAACAAAAAAGAGGAATTGATGCCTATCCACATTAAGAAAATAATCCGTAGCCGGCGAAAAACCATTGCCCTGCAAGTAACAGAGGATGCAACTCTGGTAGTGAGGGCGCCTTATGGAGTAGGGGAAGAGGTCCTTCAAAAGGTAGTAGAAAAGCATAAAAAATGGATTGAGAAGAAGAAAAAGGAAATTGAGGCCAGGAATCTTAATTTCACTCCCAAAAAATTTGTCGACGGTGAAGAATTTTTCTATCTGGGGCGGTCTTATAAATTAACGATAGTTGATGAGCCCCATCCTCCTCTCGTGTTCAAAAGTGGATTTTTTTTGTCCGGAAAATACCTGCCAGTTGCCAGAAAGGTATTTATCGAGTGGTATAAGCAACAGGCATACCAGAAAATCAGTGAGCGAGTTGAATGGTATGCTCCTAAGCAAGGGTTCAAATATAATAAAGTAAACATCACCAATGCTCAACAAAGGTGGGGGTCATGTAGTTCTATAGGGAATTTAAATTTTTCATGGCGGTTGGTCATGGCCCCGCTTCCTGTTATTGATTATGTAGTGGTGCATGAGTTGGTTCATTTGGAGGAGAGAAATCATTCAAAGAAATTTTGGGATAAAGTAAAAGTTATCATGCCAGGTTATGAGAAGCATAAAGACTGGCTAAAGAAAAATTCTTATCTTTTGAGGTTGTGATTGCAACAGGTCGATTTTGCAGTTTGTGGCATAGAGGTGACAGGCTCTAAACCGACGGCTTAGAGCCTGTCCATTGATACGGAATTTAATTTTCGGTGGGGTTAAAATTGCTGTTAAAAAAAGGATAAATAGCTTAATAATTGAGGTTTAATTTTTCTCGAATAAGGCCTATATTTTCCTGCGCGGCCATTTTAGCCTGGGCATAGCCCTTGTCTAAAATTTCAGTGACCATTTCCGGGTTTTTATCCAGTTCCTGCCTGCGTTTTTGAATGGGTTCCAGAAACTCTTGCAGATATTTTAAAAGAACCTTTTTACAGTCGACACAACCCCACAAAGCTTTGGTGCAATTTTCCTTGATTTCCGCACGTGTATCTTCCGGTGTCATTAATCGGTGGTAAGGATAGAGGTTGCATACATTAGGATCGCCGGGATCTTTTTTGCGCTTGCGGTTGGTGTCTGTAAGCATGGACATGACTTTTTTGGTGATAGAGTCCATATCTTCACTTAAATAGATAGAATTCCCATAGCTTTTACTCATCTTGCGACCGTCTAGTCCTGGCAGTTTGGCAGCTTCGGTCAATTTGGCCTGGGGTTCGGGGAAAAAGTCACCGTAGAGAAAGTTGAACCTGCGGGCAATTTCCCTTGTTAATTCCAGGTGGGGTAGCTGATCTTGACCGACAGGGACAAAATGGGGTCTGTACATGAGTATGTCTGCGGCCATGAGAACAGGATAACCTAAAAATCCATAGGTATTTAGATCCTTACTAATCAGTTCTTGTTTTACTTCTTTATAAGTGGGGTTTCTCTCAAGCCAGCCCAGGGGAGTGATCATGGAGAGGATCAGGTGCAGCTCGGCATGTTCTTTGATTTGAGACTGAAGAAATATGGTACATTTATCAGGGTCGAGTCCGGAAGCAAACCAGTCCTTGATTAATTCCGGGACAAATCCTTTAATTTTTTTCGGATCAGCATATTCGCTGGTCAGGGCATGCCAGTCGGCTACAAAAAAGTAACAATGAAACTCTTCTTGCAACTTGACCCAATTTTTGAGCACCCCAAAATAATGTCCGAGGTGTAAAGGCCCTGTGGGTCTCATTCCTGAAACTATTCTTTTCTTTTCCATAGTACTTTGTCCTTACCTTGTTTGAGTGGCTGAGAAGTAAATGGAATAGGCTGTTTCAACCGATCACAGCTCATAACTCAAAAATTCAAACTTTATGAAAAAATCAGGGTATAAACGAAGGTGACGATTACACTGAACATTTTTTGGAAAACACCTGTGAAAACAAGAATAATTAAAATGAGAAAACCAAATTTTTCCAAACCCATATATTTATCAGCTATGGATGAGGGAAGAAACGAAGCAATAATTTTACTTCCATCTAACGGGGGGATAGGAATAAGATTGAAGGCGGCCAGGATAACATTTACCAGAGTGCCAGCGCTGAAAATAAATCCCATGGGAGCAAACACAACCTGGTTAAGCTGTGTAGAAAAGAATGGGGACAAAAAGTTAACCAGTTTGAATAAAAGAAAAAATATTACGGCTAAAACAAGGTTGGCCGCCGGTCCGGCCAGGGAGACTAAAAGAATATCCCGTCGAAGATTTTTGAAGTAAGCGGGATTTATAGGCACTGGCTTGGCCCAACCGATTCTTCTGGTCAAAATCAAAACTAATGTGCCAATGGGGTCCAGATGCTTTAAGGGATTGAGAGTGAGCCTCCCGGCATTTTTAGCTGTAGGGTCACCTAATAGATAGGCCACGTACCCATGAGCCACTTCATGACACGTTATCCCCAAAAGCAGTGGGACAGAGAAAATCGCTAATTCTTTAATTATAATAGATATATCAAACATGGTTTACGGAGCTATCATCATCCTTTGATTTGGGCAAGAAAATTTGTTGACTTTTACTTTTTACGCGTCCATCCTTGTTCAAGCTGAGGCATCTTTGGATGAAAAAGATTAAATCCTGTTGCAGGGGATATTGGCCAGATATTCTTCAAAAAAATCATCCAGTTCATCACTGTATTCCTGGATGGAAAATTTTTTATTGCATGACCTGCAATAGAGAATTATTTCCTGTCAGGTATGGCGGACGATTAGGGGCTGGTGACAGGCTTTACATTTTATCTTTGTTTGTGGACTTAAAAAAGATGACTTAAACATTGGCTTACACTTCAAAATTTTATGTCGTTAGTATTCTGGTTGTGACTGGCAAAAAGTTTTTGGTACCAATTTTCTTTTAAAATTGTGTGCTGGATATCAGGGCATTTAGCTTGTCCCCTGACTTGTTTTTACTTATTTGTAGACATACTTGCTCAGGCAATGTCATTAACAAAAAATATGTGTCAAACATGAAAAGCCTTAATTTTCAACCCTTGTAATTTTATGAAAAAAATCAGTCGGTTAGCAGACGAACTTATTGAAGATACCTTAAAGGAAGCCGCAGACACCTTTTTTGGGCGTAGAAAGGGTATAGAGCATGAGATCAGTCTATTTGAACAAAAGGTCCGTGAACTAAGGCCGTTGGCTCAAAGGATTGAGCAGGCAGCCAAGAGTTTAAACTTCCTTCTTTTAAAAGGAAAAGAAGTAGAAAATTTTTGGAGGTATTTAAACATTGAATTCCCTTTGGACTATGACCCGGACTGGCGATTAGGGATTACCATTCCTGCCGGCCTGACCATCAAGTCCAGATATGCAAAACTTTTGGTGTACGTGTACCAAACTTTGGCGAAGGCGATTGAAGAGTACACTTATGGAAGGCATGTGGAAGATACCGTGATTAAAGGCCGAAAATTGGTGACCGTCAATTATAATTTTTTACAAAGATGGGCCAGTGAAATAAATGAAAAGATAGAGAAAATTAATTATTATCAAAAGCCCAGTGATGTACTACAATTTGTCAAGAAGTTGCATGTAGAGGAAATAGAAAAGGAAAGGATTGCTGGGGCCCCAATGAAATACAGTCTTGATAAAGACCTGCTCTTAGATAAACT
This sequence comes from Desulfovulcanus sp., assembly GCF_982781345.1. NCBI lineage: Bacteria > Pseudomonadati > Thermodesulfobacteriota > Desulfovibrionia > Desulfovibrionales > Desulfonauticaceae > Desulfovulcanus > Desulfovulcanus sp. Next base: position 17,250 of record NZ_CEYAEZ010000010.1, on the reverse strand, counting down.
GATTTTTTCAGATTATAAACTAAAAAGATATCCGGATCTCGCACGTGATGATAAAACTATTAAGCTGGTAAAGAGATTTGCCCGTGATCTTGTTAAAAGAAATAAACAGGAAATAAAGAGGATATTAGAAGAAATAAGCAAATATGCCCGAGAGTTTTCAAAATAATGATTTTCCCGCCTGTCCGGGTGTCTATTTGATGAAGGATGCCCGGAACAAAATTATATATGTAGGCAAGGCCAAAAATATCCGTAAAAGATTGAGTTCATACTTTAGAGACCCTGAGCAATTGCCTATTAAGACCAGGGTTATGATGGCCAAGCTCAAAAACATTGATTTTTTATGTACCAATACGGAAAAGGAGGCCTTGCTGCTTGAGGCAAGCCTTATCAAAAAGCATCGGCCTCGGTACAATATTGTTTTACGTGACGACAAACAATATATCCTCTTTAAACTGGATAAAGAACACGCTTTTCCCACCCTCAGGTTGACGCGCAAGGTAGGCCGGGATGGTGCAACATACTTTGGCCCGTTTACTTCTGCCCGTTCAGCCCGCCAGACTCTAAATGTTATCAATAAATTATTTAAGCTGCGCAAATGCGCGGACAGGACTTTTAAAAATAGGGTTAGACCCTGCCTGCAATATCATATCGGCCGTTGTTTGGCCCCTTGTTGTTTGCCAGTATCTCCTGAAAAATATGCCCGGGCTGTTCGTCAGGTAGAGCTATTTTTGTTTGGAAAGTCACATGACTTACTTAAGAGCCTGGAATTGGAGATGCATAAGGCGGCTGAAGAGTTAAATTTTGAGAAGGCAGCTGAGCTACGAGACCAGATCCGCGCTGTTCAGAAGACTATTGAGCAGCAGGTGGTCGTTCTGCCTGAGGGAGGAGATTTTGATGTTTTTGCCTTGGTTCCTCATGAAACAGGCCTGGGGATAGGCGTGCTGTTTGTTCGTCAGGGCCGGGTTTTGGACAGCAGAAGTTTTTATTGGCCGGATTTTGAGTTTGAGCAGGAGGAGATAGAGGCCGTTTTAACTAGTTTTTTAATCCAGTTTTATGGGCCCACAAGGTTTATTCCCGATAAAATTGTTTTGCCTGTAGTAGTTAAGGATAAATCCATAAAAAAACTGTTGACTGAACTTAAAGGGAAAGAAGTACGCTTAGTAAGTGCTAAAGATAAAAAACTTAAACAACTTATAAACATGGCCAGGCAGAATTGTATCGAGGCCGTGGACAGGAAAAAAGCAGCTGAGTTATCTCCCGGGCTGGCCGAAATTTTTGGGTTAAGATTTGAGCCTGAACGTATAGAATGCATTGATGCATCTCATCTATCCGGGCAGGGCATGCGCGTCGGTATGGTTGTCTTTGAATATGGTCGCCCCAAAAGAGATGAATACCGGGTATACAAATTTCCGGAACTGGAAGGGACCAATGATGACTATCTCGCCCTGGCCAGATTTATAGAACGAAGAATAAACTCCGGACCTCCTTGGCCTGATCTTTTGCTTATTGATGGGGGAAAGGGACAATTAAAAGCAGTGCTAACTGCCCTGCAAAAACATGACAGTGATGGGTTGTTCAGTATTGCCGCTATTGCCAAAGGACCAACCCGCAGAGCAGGAGAACTCTTTGACCAGATTTTTGTTCCTGGTCGCAAAAATCCTTTGGCTCTTTCCCCGGGAAGTAGAGAGCTATTATTTTTACAACAAATCAGAGATGAAGCACACCGTTTTGTTTTATCCAGCTTACGGCGGGCGGGCAAAAAAAATATGCTTAAAAGCGAGCTGGAAAATTTACCAGGTATAGGTCCTAAAACAGCCAGACTGTTATGGACCCATTTTCAGAGTCTGGAGGCTATTTATGCAGCCAGTGAGGATGAACTAGCCAAGCTGCCCGGGTTTGGCCCAAAAAAGGCCCGGAAAATATTTTCAGCACTTCAGAGTCATGTTTCGTGATTTTAAGATTCGTGTAAAATCAGTTTCTAGATTTATCAGAGTTCCTTATCATTAGCTTCTTCAACCCCTGTATCATGTTATATTTTTTGAAAAAAATCGTCTATACGCCGAAATTTCGTTTCTGAAGCAAGTATGGGATGCACCCGCCAGTTATTCTAATTAGCGTGCATTCGCAGTCTGCACCGCCACCAAATTTTCTCCCACATGAGCCTTATTATTTTCTGTTAGATGAGCCCGGCTTAGCTTTTTATGCTAAAATTTTATCATATTATTTCACAATTTTCCCACATTTGACGTGGTAGGTGCAGCTAGCGAATGCGCCCCTCTAATTACGTCATTCTGAGCGAAGCGAAGAATCTGGTTCGCTACGTTGGAGATTCTTCGGTCGTTTCGCTCCCTCAGAATGACGAGTAGTGAAAAATGTTTTTGGATTGGAGTATTTAGCAGAAAAAAATATCCCAGGTTTTCAATAAATGTGAACAAGGGGCGCATCCGCTATTAGTACTGATTTTTGAGGAGCCTAAATTTTGGCATTGTATCTGTTTTATTTTTTCGTTCATATTTAGCACTGTCGTAATTAAGTAATCAAACCTGTGCAGCTTCTCTGTGCAGCAGTAATAATCAAGAATCTGGCGGTAATCAGGGGAAAATTCTACTGCGGAATCCCATATCCACTGACCATCCTACCCTAGTCAATCACTCAACTGCTCAACTACTCAACCCAAGTGCAGCCATCGGATGCATCCGTAAGGTTTGGCCACAGACTCTAGTATATAAAGTTACTACATATCTCGCTGTTTTTTGAGGTAACCAGTTGAAATAATATGATTTTTTGTCTTAAAATGCTCCGCCTAAATATAGGTAATTTATTTTTAATGCATAGTAAAATATTTTTAAAATTAATTGTTGCATTAAACTCGATATAGTAATTTATTTTTAAATTAAAAGTTTTAAATAACACTCTTGAATTAACAATATCTAATACATTTATTACATAAAATGAGGAAGGCTTGACAAAATTTATGGTTTGTGGAATATAGTTTTATCTCCCGAAAAGGGGGTAAATGTTAAGCTTTTTTTAAATAACCAAATAAAATAAGATAAAATAAACTGACTATGAAAATTAGGTTGTAATGTTTGTTATCTAAAATATTTTTTATTTTGTAGTTTTTATATTAAGAATATTAATTTTCTAAAATTATATAGAAAATACCGTTAATAGTTTTGGTTTTACTTTTTTTGTTTTTAAAAATATCAGTTTAAGTTTAGCTTTACTTTTGGTTGAATCTTTCACAGCGGTTTTGTCTGTGTCTAATGGGGTTGAAGTTAGTATTTGCACATAAAAAACAATAAGTTGAGTCAGATTCTTTACAGGCATGACCTTTCTCATGTTGTCAAATTTAAGGAGTGTCATTCCTGGGCAGGCAGCAAAAATGGTTATAGCTATGATAATTGTTGTTTGTCTTTGTAATAATGTTGTTTGTTTTTGTAAAAAGGGAGGTGATTGCTATTGGAGTGGTATAAACAAAAATCATGAGATTTTTTTGTTGATGCTGTCATGAGTCAGTCATGATTTCATTTTTGAATAAAGATCGTAGAATTATTTATTTTAAATAAATTTAAAATAGAAGAAGGGTGTACTATGAATAAGATTATTCATAATAAATTGGTTTATTTGTTGCTAGCTTCGTTTCTAGTCTCGAGTTTCTTTTTTTATGGTTGTACAGAAAAGAAAAAAGACTCGCTAAGTCGAGTTAAAGAAAAGGGAGAAATTAGTTTTGCAATGAGTGGTGGATATCCACCATTTAATTTTTTTAATGATAAAAATGAATTAGTTGGCTTTGATGTTGATGTAGCAAGAGAAGTTGCTAATCGTCTGGGAGTAAAACTCAAGCCAGTAACTACTGAGTGGAGCGGTATTATAGAAGGTCTTCGGTCAGGTGCTTTTGATGGTATTCTTGGAAGCATGGCTATTACAGAGGAACGTCTAAAAGTAGTGAATTTTTCTACTCCATATTATTATTCCGGGGCACAGCTTTTGGTAAGAAAGGACTCTACTTTTACTTCACCTCAGGAATTGAAAGGGAAGATTATTGGAGTAGTAACCGGAACGACATTCGAGAACGATGCCAAAAAGTTAGGAGCCGCAGATGTTAAGCTTTACAAAGATGACACTCAGACATTGTTAGAGTTGAATAATGGTGTTATCGATGCGGTTATAACTGACAGAGTTGTTGGGGTTACGGCCATGAATAGTGGAAAATTCAATATCAGGCTTTTGGGAAGTCCATTACGCAGCGAAGATATTGCGGTAGCTTTTCGTAAAGATGATAAGGCGCTCCTGTCGGCCGTTGATGAAATTATTTCAGAAATGCATAAAGATGGTACCTTGTCCAAAATAAGTAAAAAGTGGCTTAATGTTGATGTTACTACCAAGTAAAGTTTTTGACGCTGACCATGCCGCTGGGCGGCATGGTCTGTTAACAGCAGTAATGAAAACCGAGTTTGTTCGGCATACACGCCGCTATAGGCCCCTTCAGGGCCCTCTAAAGCCTTCGCCTGAATGCGAGGGATTTCCCCCATACATACCCCGAAGGGGTCTCATCTTGGCGTATTTTTTAAGCCAAACCACATTTCCATCCTTGTAAGAATATATTTATTCGTCTTTCAATCTGTAAAAATTATCAAAATAAAGGCTAGTCATTATGTATTTTGACTTTTCAGTATTCTTTAAATACTTTCCTTACTTTTTACCTGCAGCACTAATGACCCTTGAAGTGACTGTACTAGGTATTTTACTTGGTTTAATTCTTGGACTTGGCACTGCTTTTGCCCGTATATCAAAAAGTATAATTTTCAGCATGCCCGCCAAAGCATATATTTACCTTATTCGAGGTACTCCTCTTTTACTTCAATTATTGTTTATATATTATGGAATGAGAAGAGTGCTTGGTCTTGAAGCTATTACATCTGCAGTTCTAGCTTTAGGTATTCACAACGGAGCGTATATTGCGGAGATTTTTCGGGGTGCCATCTTATCCATTTCAAATGGACAAATGGAAGCAGCTCGTTCTTTAGGTATGACTCACGCCAGGGCGATGGTACGTATAATTTTACCTCAAGCCTTTAAAAGGGCCGTACCTCCGCTTGGAAATCAATTCATTATCGCTTTGAAAGATTCCTCTTTGGCCAGTACAATCACCATTAATGAACTTTTGCTCAAATCACAGCAGTTGGCATCATCGAATTTCATGATGATGGAAATGTTGTCTATAGCTGCATTCTTTTATCTCTTGTACACTGGACTTTTTTCTTGGCTTTTTCACAAGATAGAAACTCGTCTGAACGTAAGTAACTAAATCATGATGCCTATGCAAAAAGTAAATTTTTTGTGAATAGACGCTCCAATTATTATTACATGCTTTGAGACCTATCTTAGTTGTGACTCGTTATGTCATCATTAGTGAAAATCCAGGAATTAATATAGTCAGAAAGTTAGAGATGCGATTTTTTACGTTCGCATCAAGTCAAGGAGGAAGAAAATGATTAGGGTACAAAATTTACATAAATGGTTTGGAAAACACCATGTATTAAAAGGCTTAGACCTGGAGGTCGAGAAGTCTGATGTTGTGGTTATAATCGGTCCAAGTGGCTCTGGAAAAAGCACTTTTTTGCGTTGCATTAATTTTTTGGAGCCTTTCCAAAAAGGTATTGTTGAAATAAATGGTCAGGTTATCGAGAATGATGAGAAAATGATTAATGCCATGCGTACAAAAGTCGGAATGGTTTTTCAGCATTTTAATCTATTCCCTCACATGACCGTACTTGGTAATGTTATAGAAGGGCCTACCCAAGTAAAAAAAATACCTAAGGCCCAGGCAATAGAGCTAGGGAGGTATTATTTGGATAAAGTTGGCCTCAGCGAGAAGGAAAAAGTATACCCAAGTAAGCTTTCTGGAGGACAGAAGCAGCGAGTAGCCATAGCAAGATCCTTGGCTATGGAGCCTGCTGTTATGCTTTTTGACGAACCCACATCCGCTTTGGACCCGGAGCTTGTGGGTGAGGTGTTGAAGGTCATGCGTGACCTTGCTGAAGAGGGGATGACAATGATCGTGGTTACACATGAAATGGGTTTTGCCCGTGAAGTTGCTGATACAGTGATCTTTATCGACGAAGGTGAAATCGTGGAACAGGGCCCTCCCTCTGAAATCTTTGAATCACCCAAGGAAAAACGCACCCGGGAGTTTTTAAGCCAAATCTTATAATTATAAGCAATGGAGAAGGAAAAATGAGAAAAATATATACAGATCAACAACAAAAAATTGCAGAGAAGATTAATAAGGAGAGTAATAAATCTAATTGGACAGATTGGAAATGGCATCTGACTCATTCAATCAAAGATATTGATACAGTCGAAAAACTTTTGGAGATTTCCTTTGGCGAAGATGAAAAGAAACAGTACGAAAAAACAGTTGAGAAATTTCCTCTTTCGATAACTCCTTATTACCTTTCTCTTATCGATGTGGAGGACTATGCCAATGACCCTATTTTCAGGCAGGCTTTTCCATCCCCACGGGAGTTGGAAATTGGAAAATATGACATGGCCGACCCTTTGCACGAGGATAAGGATAGCCCGGTGCAAGGAATTACCCATCGCTATCCGGACAGAGTGCTTTTTCATGTAAGCAATACCTGTGCTATGTATTGCCGTCATTGTACCAGAAAACGCAAGGTGGGAGATAGCGATTACGTGCCCGGACGAAAAGAGTTGCAAAAGGGGATAGATTATATTGCAAATACACCAGAGGTGAGGGACGTGCTTCTCTCCGGTGGAGATCCATTGATGCTCCCTGATAAGCAAATCGACTGGCTTCTGACAGAGATCCAGCGAATTCCACATGTGGAAGTTGTTCGAATTGGGACCAGAATACCTGTGGTGTTACCCTATAGGATTACGGACGATTTGGTGGATATATTAAAAAAACACACTCCGGTGTGGATTAATACTCACTTTAACCACCCGCGAGAAATTACCCAATCATCCAGGCGGGCCCTGGCAAAACTTGCTGACGCAGGTATACCGCTAGGTAATCAGACCGTACTTTTGGCAGGTGTAAACGATTGCCCTCGATTGATAAAGAAACTCGTTCACAAGTTGGTTCAAAATCGAGTAAGGCCTTATTATATGTATCAATGCGACCTGTCTGAAGGACTTTCCCATTTTCGTACCCCCGTGGGCAAAGGAATAGAAATTATTGAGAGTCTTGTGGGGCATACCAGCGGTTTTGCAGTGCCAACCTATGTTATTGATGCACCAGGTGGCGGAGGTAAAATTCCGATCATGCCCAATTACATTATCTCCTGGGGGATCAATACGGTGGTCTTACGTAATTATGAAGGTGTTATTACCACCTACACGGAGCCAAAACATTTCAAAACAACAGATTGCAACCTGGATTGTGAAAGCTGTAATCTGCAGCTTAAGTTTGATGACGCTAAGGAACATAAGGCTATTGGGATTGAAAAGCTTATCTCTGATTGGGACGAGACATGTAGCCTCATTCCGGAAAATAATGAAAGAATAATGCGGAGAAGCCATGACGGTTGATCAAATATCAACTATTGGAAAGTCACTTGTTCATCATGGTCCTTTGAGCAACCGAGTCTATCTTATCAAGCTAACTCAAGAGGATCTTCCTTGGATAGTTGATGAGATAGACAGACTTGCCAAGAAGAGAGGATACACAAAAATTATTGCCAAAGTACCAGATTATGCGAAAGATACTTTTTTAGAATTTGGCTTTCTAGCGGAGGCCTTTGTGCCACGTTTTTATTGTGGCCAGAAAGATATTTACTTTATGGGTAAGTATTTTGCCAAACATAGAAAAATACCTCGGGATGAGGAAAGGATAAACGAAGTTTTGAAAACGGCACAGGCTAGATCAAGAGAGGCTCATGGTAAACCTATTCCCTCTAAGTTCTACTGTACTTTGATGCGAGAAAAAGATGCTGATGAGATGTCTAAGCTGTACAAACAAGTCTTTGCCACATATCCATTTCCCATTTTTGACCCAAATTATATTCGGGAGACAATGCACAGCAATGTGCGTTATTATGGGATAAGAGACGGCCAGAAGCTTGTTGCACTATCCTCTGCTGAAATGGATATGTCTGGCAAAAATGCTGAGATGACGGATTTTGCTACACTTCCACAATATCGGGGCAAGGGCTTTGCCCGGTTTCTCCTTCAATATATGGAAAGAGAAATACACAAGTTTGATATAAAGACAGCATTTACTATTGCCAGGTCTGTGTCCTTTGGGATGAATATAGCCTTTGCCAAATCAGGTTATGATTTTGGGGGTACATTGGTGAACAATACTAATATTGCCGGTACCCTGGAGAGCATGAATGTGTGGTATAAACATCTTGCATCAGTATGAAACTATTTTATTACACTCCTTCCTTTGCTGAAAACAAGAATATTGGACTTTATATTTGGAGAGAAAATTTCAATAGGCGATGAAGGTTATGTGAAATAAATAACTAAAGGTTTAGGGTTGATTTTTTGTGAAAGAGGTTTATTATGAAAATACACACTCAAGGTTAAGAGTAAATTTTAAGTGAAGTACGGAGGGAGGGTAAAATGGAAATAGGGTTATTTTTCACAGGACTTATTTTAACTTCTTGTTTCTTTAGTATAGTTACAAGATCCTGGAAGTTTATTCAAAAACGTCTTGCTGCATATAATCAAGAATACAAGGATGATTGGTATTACTTCTTCAAAAGATCAGCTCTGACTGGAAAAGACTAAAAAATTAGGAAATACTTTTTGAACTTTTGGAGCAAATAGGATTGACGTTATTAAAGTAGCCGATTTATTTCGAAGTTATAGTATGTACACTATTATGCTGCTCTAATGCTCAAAGTCGCTCTGACATTTTCTGTAAGTCTTTAGTTATCTGCCTATTAGTAAATTCTTCAATTTTCCAAATAAACGTGTAATTGTTTTGTAACTTAGTAGAGAGTCTATTGTGTGGAAGTGTCTTTATTGGAACTAAACCAGTAGCATCTTGTCCGAAGAGAATTCTTCACCCCTTAGATCATAGAACCTTGCTAAAAGATCGTTCACCGTGAGATTTTGTTTCTCTTCTCCCTGAATGTCCAGGATGATTTCTCCTCTGTGGAGCATAATCAAGCGGTTTCCAAGGCGTAAGGCCTGGTTCATATTGTGGGTGACCATCAGGGTCGTCAGGTGCTGGGTGTTAACAATTTCTTCTGTCAGTTCCAGGATCTGTTGCGCGGTTTTAGGATCCAGGGCTGCTGTATGCTCGTCCAGGAGAAGTAACTCAGGCCTGACCATGGTGGCCATGAGCATGGTCAGTGCCTGTCGTTGGCCGCCTGACAGTAGCCCAACTTTGTCCTGCAATCTTTCTTCCAGACCGAGTCCAATTTTCTTCAGTTGTTCCCGGAACAGTTCTCTGTCCCTATCCTTTACGCCAAGGCTTAGTGTACGTGGCTTGCCCCTTCTAAGGGCAAGGGCCATGTTTTGTTCAATACTCATGGATGCACAGGTCCCAAGTAAGGGATCTTGAAAGACACGACCAATAAATTTGGCTCGCTTGTATTCTGGCCATTGGGTGATGTCTTGATTATCGAGAACTATCTTTCCATGGTCCGGAAAAAAACTTCCTGCTAGGCAGTTGAGCAGGGTGGATTTCCCGGCTCCATTGGAGCCGATAATAGTGATAAAATCCCCTTTGTTTATCTGTAGGTCTATATTGTTCAGGGCCAGAACTTGATTGATGCTTCCCCGATGAAAGTATTTGGTGATGTTTTTAAGGACTATCATTTTTTGATTAATCTTTTTTTGAGCTGTGGGGTGGTCAGAGACAGTACGACTAAGATAGCTGTGATCAGGTTGAGATCACTTGGGGCAAAGGAAAAATTGCCCAATTTAAGTCCCAAGGCAAGGGCAATGGCCAAACGGTAGATAATTGAACCGATCAGGGCCGCAAAACAGGCTCGTGGAATGGATTTGCTTCCAAACACGGTTTCTCCGACTATGACCGAGGCAAGACCAGCTACAATGGTGCCAACCCCCATATTAACATCGGCTGCACCCTGGTTTTGAGCTATGAGAGCCCCGCTTAGAGCAACGAGGGCGTTGGAAAGTCCTACACCAAGGATTATGATCGAATGCGTGTTCACTCCCTGGCTGGTGATCATCTTCGGGTTGTCTCCGGTAGCGAGCATGGTTTGGCCGAGTTCGGTATACATGAATAGGATGATAAGCAGAGTGATTGAGATGGAAATTACCCCAAAGATTATAGGGGCGGCCAGATATCCGGGGATTCCCATGGAGATAAACGGATCCAGGATAGTGTTTACTCCAAGTAAGGAAACATTGGGACCATCCATAATACGGATATTTATGGAATAGAGGGAAATCATTGTCAGGATAGATGCCAAAAGGTGCAGAATTTTCAGCTTGGTGTTCAGGATGGCTGTGACCATTCCGGCGAGAAACCCTGCACCCATTGCTAGAGCCAGGGAGAAAAAAGGGTTTACTCCATGGGTAATAGCAACAGCAGAGATCGAAGCTCCCAGGGGGAGGCTCCCGTCAACTGTCAGATCCGGAAAGTCCAGAATCCTAAAGGTCAGGTAGACCCCCAGGACCATTATTCCATAAACAAAGCCTTGTTCAATGGCTCCGATAAATGCGTACCAGGTCATATTAAATTAGTGTTGGGTGGTTGTGGTTAATGTTAGGTTCCCTAAATTATGGTAAAAACTATAAAGGGGCGAAGTGCTGTTCGCCCCTAGTGTTTTTTATGATTTTTTATGGACTCTCTTACTCGTAAATCTTATCAGCTGCTTTCAATATTTCTTCTGGCACTTTTACGTTCATTTTTTTAGCAGCTTTTAGGTTTAAATGAAGCTTGAGCTCCTTTTGTGTTTCAACAGGTGTTTCACCTGGGATAGCCCCCATAAAGATACGCTTGGCCATGGCACCGGTCTGGCGACCATGTTGATAATAATCAAAACCCATGGCTGCAACAGCACCCCGGGCCACGGAATCCACATCACCGGCAAACAGAGGGATTTTGTTCTCGATGCAGACTTTGACAACTGATTCTATTGCGGAGATAACTGTATTGTCTGTGGGGATATAAATAGCATCTACGCGACCAACAAGCCCTTTGGCTGCCTGGTAGACCTCACTGGTTTTAGAGGCAGTGGCTTCCTCTACCTTGAAACCCATTTTTTGGGCTTGTTCGTGGATGAGACGAACGAGGGTTTTGGAGTTGGCTTCACCGGAATTATAAATAACCCCGAGTCGCTTAAGATTAGGGTAGAATATCTTAACCATTTTCAGATGTTGGTCTATAGGTAATAGATCCGAAACACCGGTGATGTTTTTGCCTGGCCGGTTCAGGTCTTTTACCAGTCCTGCTCCTACAGGGTCTGTTATGGCCGAGAACAAGAGTGGGGTGTTTTGCAGCTTGGGAGATTTTTTGATGGCTTGTGCACAGGCCTGGGCAGACGGAGTGGCAATGGCCAAAACCAAATCCGGATCTTCATCTGCAATCTGCTGAGCAATCTGATTGGCTGTCGCCATGTTGCCCTGGGCATTATGGATATTATATTTTACCTTGATATTTTGTTCCTTGAGGTAGTCTTGAAACCCTTTGAGAACGGCATCCAGGGCGGGGTGTTCCACGAACTGGTTAACAGAAATAGTGTACGTTCTGGCCTGGGCCAGGGATGGTGAGGCAAGAATTAAGACTAAAGTGAGTAATACCAGTATTTTTTTCATATCTATCTCCTTTATTATGAAAAAGTTGACTTGCTAGTTCGCTTCCTCAAGCGAGCGAACTAGCAATATCTACAACAGATTTTTAAAAGCGTAAACCTGTTAAATTAGGGGGGATATAAATGGTTTAAGTGATTAACAGCTTGTAATTTTAACATTTTTATCTGGTGGCAACGTAGAAGCGAAGTGCTGTTCGTCCCAAGTAGTTTTTTATGATTCTTTACGGACTCTCTTACTCGTAGACCTTATCAGCCGGTTTCAAGATTTCTCCAGGCGCTTTTACGTTTATTTTTTTAGCAGCTTTTAGGTTTAAATGGAGCTTGACTGGGTGCATCCGATGGCTACACTTTGGTTGAGTAGTTGAATAGGTGAGTGGTTGACTAGGTAGGATGGTCAGCGGATATGGGATTCCGTAGTAGAATTTTTCCCTGATTGTCGCCGGATTCTCGATTATTATCACAGCACAAGTATCTGCCAGGTTTGATTCCTTAATCATGACAAAATTTTGCTAAAAGGAACAAAAAAAAGAAAACAATCAACAGCTGCAGTGCCAAAATTAAGGCTTCTCAAAAATCTGTGTTGCGGATGTGTCCACCTGACTTCCTTTTGCTTTTCATCAGGTTTTTCGCTTGGGACTGCTCCCATAACTATATGTTTGGCCAAGGCTTCGATCTAGCGACCTTGTAGGTACTAATCAAAAGCCGTTTGTAATGCATTTCAGAAACCAAGACTTTCAATCAGCGCTTAAGATAGGGTTTGGCCACAGGCTCAGAAGCCGAGGCTAAGCCGCTATCTCTTCTTTCGTATTGAAGTACTGTTGCGTTTTGCTTGGTTATGTGCCCAAGATTTTGTAACCGCCAGACTGCAATACCTGTCGCCCAAATAATATCTTGACCGCTCAATTTCAAGTATTCAGCAACTGCATGCAAGCTGGAGTGCCTTAGCAAATTCTTGCGGTAGCCGTAACCGGCATGCTTACTGCCTAAAAGCTCCATCATTAATTTTTCTAATTCGAATACCATGCTTTTCCATATAAGAACGAAGTCTTATAGCATGATCTTTGTCATCTTTATTCAACTTCTGAAAAATTTTAATAACTTGTGTATCTGCTTTTTTCTCCATGAAGTGCTGAAAATGGATTTCTCCAGCTGATTGTTCAAATTCAAGAGCTATATTAAAAGCTTCTTCTCTTGATGGAGGAGTGTCTAGATATTTTCTGGTAAGTGTAACTGCTTTCTTGTTAGCTTCCCTCAGTTTTTGAAGTGATGAAGACAGCAATTCTACAGGAAATTTGCCTATAGGGGCAAAACTTTCTTTCCCTGCCCGTATTAAGGCAGCATGGGTCTTTTCTTCGATCACCAATTGCCACCAGAAATCAGCATCCTCTGGGAATGTAGCATGGAATATACTGTATAGTTTAGCAACATTATGCTCAAGTTGAATGGATTCATCAATGAGAAGAGAAAATTCTTCTTGCATCTTACCCCCTTTCTATGGTTGGAGACTCAGCCCTTTGAATTACATCCAGGTTGCATAACTATCTGGATGTAATTTACTTTTTTTGGGTACCGGATACAATTTTAAACAGCCATTTTTGGTGGAAGCGGCGCTGGATTAGATTAGTTTGTCAAGGTGTCCGGACTAGGTCAAGGGAGAAGTTTTTTAAAGCATAGATTCTTCTTTCAGCTTTATGCGGTATGAGTCATGGACCATGCCATCCAGGACTGCATCAGCCATGGTTGGATATTTGTAATGGCTATGCCAATTCGATAGGGGGGACAAAAATTATGTGCAAATTCGCATCATTTTTTGTCTTTAAAAATAGAAGGATAAAAAAGTAGCTTGGGATAAGTTTGTAGAAGCTTGAGGTAATAAAAAAGGGTTTAGGTAATTTTACCTAAACCCTTTTATCGTCTTTTTTGGCGTCCCCAGGGGGATTTGAACCCCCGTTACCGGCGTGAAAGGCATGATATTATAAAAGATTAAAAGGAAAAAGTCTAACATTTCCGATGGTTAACTGAAAGAGCCGAAGTGAACCTTCTCTAAAATTTTACACTTCTCAACGTCTTTTTCACCTCGTTTCCAACCTTTTTCCAACCTAAATTTCACAATATTTTCTCCTTATCCATATCGTCCAGTTTTCGCTCAAGCTCTCTTTTTTTGACCAAAGCCATCCTCATGGCCTCAAAGATTTTAGTTGTCTGCTCAATGGTTAGATGTTCTTCATCAAATTTTTGGCATAGACCAATTCGCAATGCGTGAAGAGCCTGAATTTTCATGTCATCAGGATGCATTGCCAGAAGATTATCCTATTTAGCATTTGTTTCGGGATTATGGGATTGGTTGACCTCATCTGTCTGGGGCTGTTGGATGTGGCTCAAGAAGCAAAATTCACTAAGTATCATCCTGCTCAATTTCAACTTATTCTCTTTTTACTTATATATTTTCTTTTTTGTAAAGGCATTAGTATTTGATTTTGTGAAAAGAGTAATTTATTTCTAAGTTTATGACAGTTAAAGAAATAGAAAAACTTGTTCGGGCAGGTGAATCTGATATTCTAGAATTCAAGAAATCCACGGCTCAACTACGTAGAGCGGCTGAAACTCTTTGTGGGATGCTTAACGGCAATGGTGGCTGTGTCCTGATTGGCGTTACTCCGAACGGTCGTATTCTCGGACAGGAGATTTCAGATAAAACCATGCGAGAGGTGGCAGAAATACAGAGTCATTTTGAACCTCCCGCTACTATTTTACAAAATCGCATTAATATTGGGGCTGGAAAAGAAGTTCTGGTATTAAAAGCTATTCCCAATCCAGAGTCGCGTCCGTATGTATTTGATGGTCGTCCCTATCAACGGGTGAGTTCAACAACTTCTGTTATGCCTCAAGAAAGCTATCAACAACTCCTAATTGAACGGACACACAGCCGAACCCGCTGGGAAAATCAGTCAGCAGAAGACTATGCTATTTCTGACCTGGATCATGAAGAAATTCTTCGTACAGTGCGACTTGGTATTGCTGCTGGCCGCCTGCCTGAATCCAGCGAAAAGAATGTTGCTGATATTTTGCGGCGATTAGGATTGTTGAGAGAAACCAGACTCAATAATGCTGCTGTTGTTCTGTTTGGTACAAGGTTCATGCCTGATTATCCCCAATGTCAGCTGCGTATGGCCAGATTTCGGGGTATCGATAAATCGGAATTTTTAGATCAGCGTCAAATAGAAGGTCATGCTTTTTTTCTGCTTAAAGAAGCAATGTTGTTTCTTCGCCGTCATCTGCCTGTGGCTGGCCGTATCGTGCCCGGCCTTTTTGAACGAGAAGATGAACCTCTTTTCCCATTGGAAGCATTGAGAGAGGCATTGGTTAATGCCTTTTGTCATCGCGACTACACTTCTATTGGCGGTGCGGTCAGTCTGGCCATTTTTGATGATCGTTTGGAAATATGGAGCGACGGAACTTTGCCGTTTGGCTTGAAGCCTGAAGATTTGAAGAGGGAGCATCCATCCAGGCCACGCAATCCGCTGATTGCCAAAATTTTTTATCTTCGAGGCATTATTGAGCGCTGGGGCCGTGGCACTCAGAAAATCGTTGAACTTTGTGTCAAAGCCGGACACCCTGAACCTGAATTTGGAGAGCAAGCAGGAGCGGTGTGGGTGAGATTTCTGCCAAGCGGCTACATTGCGCCGCATAGGATAGCCCATGATCTGACAGAACGGCAGCGGACTATCCTGCAGGTGCTTGCCACATCGCCTTATCTTGCATTTCGCGAAATACGTGAAGCTATTAATAATCCTCCGCCAGACAGAACCTTACGGGAAGACCTTATTCATCTCAAACGTTTGGGCTTGATAGAATTAAAAGGATTCGGACGGGGAGCCGTTTGGTGCATGAAAAGAAGGGCTGAATAAGGCAAAAATAAGGCAAGAATAAGGCGGCCTAATTTCGCCTTATTTTTTTTGAAAAACTGGGAATCGAATATGGAGAGGAAGAATGAATACAGGAAAAAGGCATAATATTACAAAAGATTGAAAGGAAAAAGCTTAACATTTCCAATAGTTATCCAAAAGAGCCGAAGCGAACCTTTTTAAAATTCCTCACTTCTTAATGCCTTTTCCAACCCTTTTCCCAACCTGTTTACAGTGCCTTTTTTTTGTTCATTGCATCCATCTGGCGCTCGAGTTCTCTTTTTTTGACCAAAGCCATCCTCATGGCCTCAAAGATATTTGTCGCCTGTTCAATAGACAGATGTCCTTCATCTACCTTCTGACAAAGACCAACCCTGAGTGCATGGAGAGCCTGTATCTCCATGTCATCTGGATGTTTGGCTAACAGTCTATCCCACTCAGCATTTGCTTCAGGATCGTGGCAGTAGTTGATCTCATCTGTTGCGGATTGGGTGCAGGCCAAAAGGCAAAACAAAAAGAACGTCAATAAAAATTTCATAAAAATAAAGAGTATTAACCTTTTTTTATTTTAGCTTTTTTAAAAATCTCTAGTAGCTCTTTCAAAAGATTATTATTTTCTTCCAAAAGCTTTATCATTTTCTTTTGATATTCAAAGGACTTATCTACTGCTTTTAATGCTTCTGCTTGTTTTTTATAGCTTTTTATAGATATGAACATAACACCTAAAAATAAGAATAAAAAAAATAGCAAAGGAATTAAGCTTTCCATTTTTATCTCCCAAATCTTTATTTTCGCCTCCATTTCCACGGCGGCACTGGATTAGGATCACTCCAAAGGCCCCGCCTTAATTTCCTGGCCTCAGATTCAGCCTGCAACCATCTCTTACAGAGCCTTCTGGAAGTACAGTAACGCCGATAAACCCAGGCGTAATTGTTTTGATACCAGTTCATGGTTCAGACATTTATTCCCGAAATATAAAATTGCTACTGTCCGGTTATATCTATCTTGGGTGATAGATTTAACTTCAAGTTCTTTATTGCCTACAAGACTGGCCGTGAACATCTTGGCTGCCTTGCCAAAAGCCTGCCGCTTTTCGGGGGTATCTATACCATAGAGGCGAATTTTGACTTGCTGCTTCTTGTTATTCAGGACAACTATCCTATCGCCATCCAGCACACGAACTACTTTACCAGGCCAGGCAAAGGCCAGATTTGTAAAACAAAATAACAATAAAATGAGTATAAAAAATATCTTTCTAGTCACCATTTTCCATTTAATTGACTTAAAATTAAAAATAAATTACTTTTTTTACAAAATCAAATAAAAATTCCCTTTAAAAGGGGAAAAATGTAGATCAGGAAAGAAAAAAGTTGAAATTAGGCAGAACATTAATATTTTGTGCATTTTGCTTTTTGTCTTGCAGTTCGCAATTACAAACGAACTTAGTCAAAACTTAATCAGTTAATGCGGCATCTTTCTTGGCACAGAGGGGGAAACAACATTAATGATAATGACAACGTTATTCGTCTACGGCACCCTCAAGCGGGGCTACTGGAACCACGACCGGTTCTGCCGGG